>DATGFZ010000393.1:0-3497 GCA_035308805.1 Puia sp.
AACGGACTTTATAATGCGGCTTTCAATAGCGATGGCAGCATCAATACAAGCAATGTGTGGGCGAAATATTGTTATGATGTGGTGCAGTCAGTCGGTCCTTATTTTACTTATTTCGAAGTATGGAACGAACCCGATCTGACCAATTCGGTGAACTCTTATGAAGACTCCACGCAATCGGCAACATCCTGGGAAAAAGTAGAGCCTGCAACCGGGGACCTTCCCAACATGAATGCATCGGTTGAAGATTACGTACAGCTATGCATGGTAGCCAACCAGGTGATAAAAAAATATCAGCCAGCTGCAAAAATTGCAACAGGCGGTCTGGGTTATCCGTGGTTTTATATGTGGTTCTTAAAAAAAGGCGGGGGACAGTGGATTGATGAATTGAGTATTCACTACTATCCGTATTTCAGCTGGGTAACCTGCGTATGGACCGGCTCTGCATGCGGTACTGCGGGATTTCACAGGAATTCTGATTATGCCGTTTCCACGATGCTCCAGCAGGTCACCAGTTTCAAAGCCATCGAAACCCAACTCGGCGCTGCCCACAAACCCGTGATGATGACGGAATCCAACATTCCGAGGTGGAGTTATGTATCGGCGGCAAACCTGGAGGTTTTTCCGAATAATAAACCCTGGGGGAATGACCACACGCAAAGAAATTTCACGATCAAGGCATTTACTAAAATGATACAGGGAGGGCTTGACATGTTCTACCTTTTTCAGACGGGCGAAACAGGTGACAGCGGATTAAATGACGGAACCACGGGAAGCGAAATTGATGCGATGGGTATGTATAAAAATCTAACCAAAGCGACTCCCGGAAAAGAAGTGCTGACCAATCAGGGCGTAGCGATCCGGACCATGCAGAAATTACTGGGTAATTACAAATTGGATGCGACGCAACCCACTTTGGCAACCGGAATAAACGGAGTCAGGTTCGATAGTTCAGGAAATAAAATTTATGTGTTGTGGGCAACGACAACTTTGGATACTTCAGAAACAGCCTCGGGTTCTTACGCGCTGCCTTCAGGAACCAATTTCAAAAAATATTTGTTCGATGGCAGCTCCCCGGGTACAGTGAGCGGAACGATTTCCCTTACGGGCGATCCGTATTTTCTGGTACAATCCTCGGGTAGCGCATCATCGGTGAATTGTAATGCAGGAAGCAATCAGACAATAACCCTGCCTACCAATACGGCAACGCTAAGCGCCGCCAATTCCACCGTTACCAATTCTACCATCAGTTCATACGCCTGGACGCAGGTGTCGGGTCCGAATACCTCCACCATTACCAATGCAAAAACGGTAACGGCCACAGCTGGTAATTTGATTGCCGGAACATACAGTTTTAAGGTTGCCATCAAGGATGCGCAAGGTGATTCCTGTTCAAGCACGGTCCAGGTCACAGTCAATCCGACAGGCGGTGGTACTTCGTCCATCACCCTGAGTGCAGGAGGCAGTCAGACCATTACCCTGCCGACGAACACGACAACACTCGCCGGGACGGTTACCGATAAGACAAGTACCATAAAAACATATGCATGGGCGGAGGATTCCGGTCCCAATACCGCAACAATCTCTTCACCCTCCTCATTATCCACTGCAGTAAAAGGGCTGATAGCCGGAAGCTATATTTTTCAACTGCAGGTAACAGACAATAGCGGCGCTACGGCCACAGCCATGGTCCAGATCACCGTCAAAACAGGAACGACTAAAAGAAGGACCGCAGAAGTGCAGCAAACGGCTACTGCCACAGAAGAAACACCGGCGCCTTCCATTGCCGCAGCTGACCCTGTGAATGGTACAACAGCGAAAGTGGTCATGTTTCCAAATCCCTCGGCCGGCATGGTCACCTTACAGGTTACCGGAGAAAACACCGGGGAGATGCGGCTAAATATATTTGATATGGTTGGTCGTCTTGTGTTGACCAAACAAACCAGCAAACCACAAATGGTTTATCAGGGATCAATTGATATTTCTAAACTGAGCAGCGGCGTATACAGCCTCCAGATCATTGTCGGAAAGGTCAGGACAACAACGGTAAAATTAATGAGGCAGTAAGAGATATTTTAATCTTCGGTTACAGATCAACGTAATATCCTGCGGCAATCCGGGAAGGAAGAAGCCATGACCAGGGTCAACTCAAAAAGGGGAATGTAGATACAAACCCCTTTGAGCATTTATTTATAAAATCAGCGTAGAAAACAAATACTCTGCTTATGTGTAAAAATTATTCAGGATTTCTTTCTTAGAAAAATATCTCCGCTGATCGTTTCCAGGTCAATCGATTTGTCTCCGCCTCCATTGAGAATGGTGCTGATCGAACTGCCGCCGGCACGTCGCAAATTCTTTTCGGTAGAAAAATCAAAATTGGAATACATGGTTCCCGAGATGGTATTCATCTTGAGATCAGCTTTTATATCAGGAGTAACGGTGAAATCAATAAATCCGCTGATGGAATGGGCCCTCACCTGCGCCGTATTTCCGGTAATCGTGATGTCGCCATTGATCGTTTCTACAGAAAGATCTGCATTCTCGGGTATAAAGACATCGAAATAAATCTTTTCATGGCAGTTGCAGTTGCAATGACAATTACCGGAATCGCCGCAGCAATTTTTGCCTTTTTCAAATTCAAATTTAGAGTGAATCGTCACGTCGCTTCTGCCTTCCTCTAAGTTCACCTTATAGTCATCATTATTCTTATCGTTATTGATACTGATGGAAGCCTTCATATACACTTCGCCTTTATTCCAGGTGATGATCCTGATGGAATCAGCGATCTCTAGATTCATTGAAATCATTTTCTTTCCCGAAAAATCAATATGTTTTTCAATTATTTTTTGCGCGGCAAGTGGTAGCAGGATTGTACAAAGGACAATCATGCACAATATATTTTTCATAATTTTTAATTGATGAATGAATAATAAAAGATGACGTCCCGCTACCCCTTTCTCAGATAGATATTGCCGGAAACGTTGGTGATCTTCAGGTCAGTGCCGCCGCCATTGAGTTTAGTCTCAATGTTTTCGCCGCCCACGCGCTTCATGTCTTTATGATCGGCATTAAAATCAAAATCAGAATACATCGCACCGGACACATTTTTCATTTCAAGGTTGACTCCGGCTTTGGCGGGCAGCGTTACATCTATTTCACCGCTGATGTTCGCAATAGAGATTGGCCTGGTGTTGCTCAAGTCTCCAAAAACCACGTCGATATTTCCGCTGATGGTATTTAGTACAAGCGGACCGCTTACATTTCTCAGTTTTATGTTTTCACAAACATCCACCTCCACCTCGTTTTTCATATTCTGAATATCCACTGACGTGCCTCTTTCACATCCGCTCTTGATACGAAGGACCATATTTTCCGGAACTTTTAATTTATAAGAACCCTCATGGTTGGTGATCGGCTGCAGGCATTTTACCTGGATGTCGTTGCCATTTTTTTCCACGCTCAATCCGATGCCGGTATTGTCGGTTCCGCCCGGATAGACC
>DATGFZ010000394.1:0-2081 GCA_035308805.1 Puia sp.
AAAAGCAAAAAAGAAAAAATGACTCTTCGTCCTAAGCATAGCCCAGCCAATAGTAATACCATTACCCAACAATTGGTGTTACCATTACTACCTATTCATGATTATAAATTCCCCTGTTAATAACTTTTTTGTTGGGTAAAGAATAATTCCACGTAAATTTGGAAAGAACCCAAAGAGTCGGTAATGCCCATTCGCAAAAAAATAGAAGTAACAATTAACCTTCCTGCGATTGATGACAAAATCAAAGCAATTGAGGAAGAAATACAATCACTTATTGCCGATAAAAAAGACTGGCAATCTTTTAGACAAAAGGTCATTTTATTAGGCGAGGCGGCAGCAAATTCAAAGCACATCGCTACCAATGGCAAAAAGCGGCCTAAAAAAATGGAGGGCATTTCAAAATTTATTCTCGACTTTCTTCAAAAAGGGGAAACTCCATATGGTGAGCTATTGAAAGCGTGGGGAGAAAAAAGTGGCAAGACTAAAGAAGAAATAGGGAATAATTTAAGCAATACATTAAGCAGATTGAGGAGGTCGGGGAAAACACTAAATAAAGTTAATAGCCGGGGACGAAGATTCGGCAGTTCCTGGTATCTAAAAAATTAAAGGCTGCTTTGGGCAGCCCCTAAGATACTTTTGAGGTGGGTCTTGTTTCGGGTGACAGACGCTTCAAGATGCGGTGTGAGAGACCGCAACCACTTCAAATTTCTTGATCAAGCAAAACCCTTGTGAAATTATAGGTGACTTACTTTCCACGTCAGCACCTGTAAAATTAGCAGGGGATTTTGTGCTGTAAATATACAGTACAAAATTTTATTAGCTGGTAATTTTTTTATTAACAGGGTCTGCAATCAATTTTTACGGGAAGTTGAACCTAGGTCTAATTTAACT
Organism: Puia sp.; assembly: GCA_035308805.1. GTDB lineage: Bacteria > Bacteroidota > Bacteroidia > Chitinophagales > Chitinophagaceae > Puia. Next base: position 892 of record DATGFZ010000394.1, read on the forward strand.
TTACATACTTGGCGGCGTTAGCAGCCTTAGCAATCCATCTTCATAATCAATTTTAACTTATATAATTGATTTATAATTAGTTAGAAACTAATTCCCTGGTCTTCAACCCCTAGTGTCAACTTGTATATCGTCACCAAAAAAATCAAATTTCTTACGCACGAGAAAAACAGAAAAGTTGAAGGAGGAAAACCCTAATGCGCCCTTTGCCGGGTTCTGGCGAAATCACCGATACAGTCAACCCGGCGGATTCCAAAATTGCAGGTAGAATTTGTTCCGGCAGGGGTGGAACAAGTTTTGATCACTGGCCGTTCCGCAACCTGGCAGTTTGACCAGCGCAAATTATTTATCCTTCTAACTGGTATCGCGGAATATTCTCTTTGGTCCGGGAATACCAATAAATTTATACGGAAAGAGAATGAAATGTAAGCAGGTCGGCTGCCGAATCCAGGAACACAGCCATACCACATTATCCCGGGCTAATTTGTATCGTGGATATCAAAATTTTCTTTCGGCTTTCTCTATATCGTTTAAGCCATTTGGGCATCAGAATTGAGATTAATGCAGATCAGCATCCTGCCAGTTGCCGATGATTTTCAGGGTACCCGTATCGCTGCTCCAATATTGATCGAATGTTCAATGATATAATTTCGTTGCAACTTGGAATAACCCCTGAATTCAACTTTTCTGGTAGGATTAGAATACTGATTCTTAGTCGAGTGAGAGGCGCGAGAGAAAATATGATCTCACGGCGCCCCCTCGCACCGCCAGCGTACCGGCCCGTATACGACGGCTTGATAGAATAATACCCACCTTGTCCTTGCTGGTTGCATCGTTCGGCCCAATACCCTTTCGGGGCATTCCGCCTCCGGCGTCCCACTAATTCCGAATATTGTTCAATGGGTTCGGTGCATTGCGCTCTGCCATAGGCTTCCTAATTCCTTTGTTACTCTGCCATTTGGTCCTTCAGTTGCCTGCAAGGTCTCCATCCTATCCGACGGCTCGTTATTGAAACCCAATATGACCTTTGCTGATTTCTGCCCCTGACAAAGATTCATCGGCAGACTCAGGGCGGGTTCATAAATGATTCGTACTACGCCGCCCGTTCAGGGCTTTCAACTAAGAGTTGATGAACATGCCCAGCACATCAAAAAAGCCCCCATTCGGAGGCTCTTTACAAGATTGCATTATTC
>DATGFZ010000395.1:0-5194 GCA_035308805.1 Puia sp.
ATTTGAAGACAGATCTTCAACATACAAATTATGTTCACTTACATAAGCCGCTTTGTTGCCATCCGGAGAAATTTTGGCAAACATCAAAGAAGATTTGGGCAATGTTTTACCCAATTGAATCAACGAACCGCTCCTTAGATCATATACCCAATAGTCACCCCGGGTTTTATATCTCCATACTTTCTTTGAATTGGTATACAGGAGAATCTTATTATTATCCCTAGAGAAGGAAAAACTTTCGATTGATAGCAGTGAACTGCCTTTAGGCGATAATTGGTCCGAACTGACCAAAACGGTTTCTTTGTTATCCGGCAAAGAGGTCAGGGAAATATTTCCCGAATGTATTCTATAGTATCCGTTCCCGTCACTGCTCCATTTTATTGGATTTCCGAATTGTCCGAAACTAACATTAAAGGACAAAGTAAAAAAAAGACAGGGAATGACAAGTTGAATCATTTTTTTCGGTGCGGCCATAATGTAATTTTTGAAAATGAAAAATAATGAATTCAACTGAAATCAAATCTCCCATTAAAATAAAAAGGCGCCAATTATGCGCCTTTTTATTAAGAAAGAACTGTTTGCTGATTATCTGTGTCTCCAATGTCCGGGAACCCAATACCATCCCCTTCTGTGCGACCAATGACCACCAATCCAAATATAACCACGGTGCGGTGGCATGGCCCAATGTCCGCCAACATGTACATATGTACCATTTCTCGCTTCCCATTCTTCACCGATCCAAACGTGGTCCGGGCTTGGCGGAGCTGTCCGTACAATCACCGGAGGAGTTGGACGAACATTTACATAGATCTGTGCAGAAGCTCCAAAAGAAAGAGCCATAATAATACCTGATAAAATAGCAATTCTCGTTAAATGTTTTTTCATAAATGTTGATTTTTTATTAATCTATTTGATTGAAAAACGAAAAAAGGTTTAATTCATTTTATTTAATAATCGATTTTATTCCCTGGGTGATATGAAAAAAACAAAAACCCTGCCTAATAAACAGGGTCTTATTAATAAAATATAAAGAAGTATTGCTTAGGCGTTAACTTTCCCTTTTACTTTAGCGATTACTTCTTCAGCGATGTTGGCAGGTGCCGGGGAATAATGAGAGAATTCCATGGTTGATGTTGCGCGACCTGAACTCAGCGAACGCAGCTGCGTTACATAACCAAACATTTCACTTAAGGGGACTTTAGCCTTAATTACCTGGGCATTATTTCTGCTATCCATGCCTTCTAATATACCACGACGACGGTTTAAATCACCGGTAACGTCGCCCATATACTGATCCGGGGTAATCACTTCCACTTTCATTATCGGCTCAAGCAAAACAGGTTTGGCCTTTTTGGCAGCCTCACGGAAACCTGCTTTTGCGCAAAGTTCAAACGACATGGAATCTGAGTCAACGGCATGAAAACTGCCGTCGAATACACGAACCTTCATATTCTCAACAGGATAGTTGGCCAGCACACCGCTTGTCATTGATTGTTCAAATCCTTTTTGAATGGCAGGCACAAATTCACGGGGAATTGATCCCCCAAAAAGATCATTTACGAATTGATAATGTCCCTTGTCTTCTTTTAAAAATTCTACGTCTGCAGGTCCTAACTCAAAAACAATATCTGCAAATTTGCCACGACCGCCTGTTTGCTTTTTCAATACTTCTCTATGCTCAATTGATTTTTGAAATGCTTCTTTGTATGCCACCTGTGGAGCTCCCTGGTTGATTTCCACCTTGAATTCACGCTTCATCCGATCAACAATAATTTCAAGATGCAGTTCTCCCATCCCGCTTAAAATAGTTTGTCCTGTTTCTTCATCTGTTTTCACTTTCAAAGTCGGATCTTCCTCAACAAGTTTGGCAATGGCCATCCCCATTTTATCTACGTCAGCCTGCGTTTTTGGTTCAACGGCAATGGAAATAACCGGTTCGGGAAAGTTTATGCTTTCAAGAATAATCGGATTATCTTCATTACACAGTGTATCCCCGGTCTTTATGTCTTTAAACCCTACAGCCGCCCCGATATCGCCGGCCTCAATAAAATCTACAGGATTTTGTTTATTAGCATGCATCTGCATAATGCGCGAAATGCGTTCGTTTTTTCCGGTTCTTGTATTCAGCACATAAGATCCTGAATCCAAATGTCCGCTATATACCCTAAAAAATGCTAATCTCCCCACAAAAGGATCGGTCATGATCTTAAATGCCAAGGCGGCAAATGGCTCTTTTGCATCTGGTTTACGGATGATTTCTTCATCCGTGTCCGGGTTAATTCCTTTTACCGCTTCAATTTCCAACGGTGACGGCAAATAACGGACAATTGCATCCAGTGCGGTTTGAACACCTTTATTTTTAAAAGATGATCCACACATCATGGGGATTATGGAAATATCAATGGTCGCTTTGCGGATTGCTTCATGAATTTCATCTTCTGAGATACTATTCGGGTCTTCAAAAAATTTTTCCAGTAATTTATCATCATATTCCGCAACAGCCTCAATTAGATGTTGTCTCCACTCTTTCACCTCGTCCAACATATCGGCAGGAATCGGAACTTCCTTATAAGTCATCCCTTTTGTTTCATCTTCCCAAATAATGCCTTTCATCTGGATCAAATCTACCACCCCGGTAAAATTGTCTTCCGCGCCGATTGGCAACTGCAGGGGAACTGCTTTTGCCCCGAGCATTTCCTTAACCTGCTTAACAACATTTAAAAAATCAGCTCCGGCACGATCCATTTTATTCACAAAACCGATTCTGGGAACTTTATATCGATTGGCCTGGCGCCAAACTGTTTCTGATTGTGGTTCCACGCCGGAAACCGCACAAAACAAAGCCAGTAATCCATCCAGCACACGCAAGGAACGTTCTACCTCGACGGTAAAATCCACGTGTCCGGGGGTGTCTATAATATTGAATTTATATTGCTTGGTATCTGCATTTTTCTGCCCCTGGGTTGTTGGAAAATTCCAAAAACAGGTAGTCGCCGCGGAAGTAATCGTAATTCCTCTTTCCTGTTCCTGCGCCATCCAATCCATTGTTGCAGCGCCATCATGTACTTCACCAATCTTGTGATTTACACCGGTGTAATACAAAATCCTTTCTGTGGTGGTGGTTTTGCCTGCATCGATATGAGCCGCAATACCAAAGTTTCTTTGAAATCGTAAGTCTGACATTTTTATATATTAAAAAGTTATTTTGAATTTTCATCACTAAGGACTTTGAATCCCTGATTGGTCATCATAGCCTCGCACACCTGTATGGGCACAATTCAATTCATCTGTTTATAACGCCGGCACGGGTCGAATATTTTAAAATTTCGGTGTGCAAAGGTACTAAAATTATTGTTCATTTTGATAGGCCGCACGTACAATCTGATAATCAGATGTTATCCACAAAACAAAACCCCGCAGGATGGCGGGGTCGATATTTTTCTGAAAAGAAAAAAAATTATATCCTGAAATGGGCAAAAGCTTTATTTGCTTCTGCCATACGGTGTGTATCTTCTTTCTTTTTAAACGCGCCCCCCTCCCCTTTGCTTGCAGCGACTATTTCATTGGCCAATTTATCAGCCATGCTTCTTCCGTTCCGCTCCCTGCTATACCGGATTAGCCATTTCATACTCAATGAAATCTTTCTATCCGCACGGACCTCAGCGGGAATCTGGAAAGTAGCGCCTCCGATGCGACGACTGCGAACTTCCACACTCGGAGTAATATTTCCTAGCGCCCTTTTCCATACTTCATAACCGTTTTCGCCAGTTTGTTTGGCAACTTTTTCAAGTGAATTGTAAAAAATGGTATAGGCGCCATTCTTTTTCCCCTGCCACATAATATTGTTTACAAACCGAGTTACCTGGATGTCGTTGTATTTTGCATCAGGAGCAAGTGGTAATTTTTTTGCCTGCGATTTCCTCATTTTCTATGAAATTATTTTATTGTTATTTTTTTGCAGCAGATTTTTTCTCTCTTTTTGTTCCGTACTTAGACCGGCTTTTCTTGCGGTCTTTAACCCCTGCAGTGTCCAGGCTTCCGCGCACAATATGGTAACGCACGCCTGGCAAATCCTTAACACGACCTCCCCGGATCAATACGATAGAGTGTTCCTGCAAATTATGTCCCTCTCCCGGAATGTATGCAATGACTTCAACTTTGTTGGTCAACCGAACTTTAGCCACTTTGCGCAATGCCGAGTTTGGTTTCTTGGGGGTGGTAGTATAAACTCTGGTACATACACCTCTGCGTTGCGGGCAGGAATCAAGCGCTCTTGATTTACTTTTTGCGCGAATTATTTCCCTTCCTTTTCTTACTAACTGCTGTATTGTAGGCATTAAACCTGTTTTATTTTAGGACGGCAAAGGTAAAATGCTTGGGGTGAAAAACCAAATTAAAATCAAAAGCGGGAGCCAGCAACGAATAATTGTGGATAATTCAACATGCTTTCCGCCGCAGGCGATAGCATTACACCTTAAACAACCAATTGTGCTTGTCTTCTTTTTTTCGTTCCCGTATTTCCGCCAGCGTTTTCTTGACTCGTGGTGCCGTTTTCCAGGTACTGGTATCAAAATGCATGACAAAATCCCTGTATTTTAATTCTCTTATAGGCGAAATTGTAGCGGCAGTTCCCGTACCGAATACCTCTGCCAATTGTTTTTGACTATAGGCCGCAATGACTTCATCGATATTTATTTTTCTTTCCTCAACAGCAAATCCCAATTCAGTTAAAAGAACAATAACCGTATTTCTGGTTACGCCATCCAGAATGGTCCCTTCTTCCAGTGACGGGGTAATTGCTTTATTTCCGATAATAAAAAAAACATTCATCGTTCCAACTTCCTGCAGCCATTTGTGCTCCACACAATCTGTCCACAAAACCTGGTCATACCCTTGTTGTTTTGCAATGGCAGTCGGGTACATGCTCCCACCATAGTTACCGGCGTTTTTTGCAAAACCAACCCCGCCCGGTGCCGCACGTGAATATTTTTCTTCTACATAAATTTTCATCGGGTTTGCATAATAGGGTCCGGTCGGACTCAATAAAATCAGAAATTTATATGAATCCGAAGCATGCACACCAATCGAAGTATCGGTCGCAATCATCAGCGGACGTATATACAGTGAATAATCTTCTTTTGCGGGGATCCAATCCTTGTCTATTTCAATCAGCATGCGCATTCCTTCTATAAAA
>DATGFZ010000396.1:0-9304 GCA_035308805.1 Puia sp.
ATCCATCCTACTGCCTCACCTGAAAAAAAGGTATTCAAATTCACGGCAAATGATTACTACACATTGGCAGACGGACAGATTTTTATCGGGCCTCGTTTCCGCGTAAAGGAATACAAGGCGTTGGTTCCTTTGTTTATTGCCTCTTATTGCCAGGTAGCTGATGAGTATTTAGATGACTATGGGCTGCAGGGAATCATCAGCATGGGAATATTAAAAGAATATTTTGGTGAATTGCCGTTTCCTTATTACTCCATCATGTTGCGAAAAGCGATACCAATGGCACCTGTCAATGCGCCGGCGCTTGCGCTGGAACATTTGCAAAGCGCCACATTCTTTGGAGACACGTCCAATTGGCGGTCTGCGCCCATGACGAAGGAAAAAATGATGAGAACCATTACGACCTACCTGCATCACATGGGACATGCGTTTATTCCGTTGCGTTGTTACGGGGATGCCTATCGCCCTTATGTGCAGGAAATCCCTCCGATCATTAATAATATTTGGTTCAATGAAGGATTTATGTGGTTTCTACCATATGACACGTTAAAAATCGAAAGAATGAAGAACTCTTTTTATTCGGATGTGTTCAAAACTAGTGCACTCATTAAAAAGATGTCATTACAACAATTGTCACAAATTGCGTCTACTATGTATGGAATAGATTTCAGGTTGGGGGCTGCTGTTTTTTCGCGGGGCGCCATGATGGCTATTGAAATGAACAACTACATCAAAGAAAAAACCAAAGGCAAAAAATCGATGAGGAACGTGATGCGATATTTGTACAATTGGTCAAAAGAAAATCACAGGCCATTTACGATGGAAGAATTTCCAGTACTGATCAGCGAAGCTGTGGGGGTTGACCTGAATAAAATTTATGACAAATGGCAATTACCCGTAGATTAGCTTTATAAATGCAATCATCTTTGCCGGGCAAGGGGTTCTGATGCCAAATTTAAAAAGCCAAAAAAAAATAGCAATTTGTCCTATTGCTTGCATCAAAAAGAAAAGTGAATAAGAGGTCAAGACTTAATTGTCGCTCATGGAGTGAAGAACATAAACTAAAAAAATGGAAGTTCATCATCATCCGCAGGTGGAAAAGAAAAATTTCAAGGAATATTTTCTTGAATTCTTAATGATATTTCTTGCGGTAACCATGGGTTTTTTTGCAGAAAGTCTGAGGGACTATTTTGGTGACCGGGAAAAAGAAAATAAATATGTGTATTCCCTTGCCGAGGACCTAAAGAAAGATACGGCTTCCCTGCATTACAGCCTCAGGAGGCTCACAAAGGATATCAAAGCCGGCGACAGCATTATCAACATGTTTGCAAAAAACGAATTGACAAAGCAGGATGATAACACCATTTTACGCTTAAGCATATCATGTGGACTGAGTGTTGATGTTGTTTTCAACGACAGGACTTCTTCACAATTGAAAAGCTCAGGATCAATGCGGCTCATCAAACAAAAAGCTGTTGCAGATTCTATCTTGCAATACTGGAATAACCAAATAAAGCTTGAGCAAGTACACGAGCGATTTGAAATTGTTCGGATTGAGCAACGGAAAATCGGTTTCAAAACGTTTAACTGGTATAAAGATTATTATACGCAGGCAGCAACCGGGGACAGTTCAATTTTCCATCTTCATACAAAAGCTATCTCAAGCCAGGGCACGCTCACGGAATTCATTAATGCATCATCTGTATTGTACAACTCAGGGATCACCCAATACAAACCCATTTTACAATTACAACTGGACCTCGCAAGTAAAATGATTACCATGATACAGGATGAATATCATTTTGAAAAATGAATAGCGAAAAGAAAGATCCAAAGAGAGCCGGCACCAAAAATCTTGTCACTGAGTATTTTTTTATTGCGATAAATAATATCTTTCAAAAGCCATAGCATCTTGGTATTTATCATGTTATTACCGCGATGCTTTCGTCGTGTTCTATGAATAGAAAATGGTATAGCCCCAGTGCATTGAGCGGTGAATTAGACCTTGAAACTTTAGTGTGAATTGCCTTTTTCTTCTTCCCCCGTACGCCCACCAAACAAATGAACATGCAAAAATAGCAGAGTCAAAAACTGACTGGGCGAAACGCAGATAAAATCAATGCAAAGTATCCCATGCAGATCCCAAAATTCTAATTAGTTTTTCCTATCTTTTGCCATTCAAAACAAAACTGGCAGGAGAAAGAGACGCTGGCTGAATGATATCGCAGCCCCATGTATCGGATCATATGATGAAGCAATAAATGTAGAATCGGAAAGCAGGCAGATAAAATCATCCCGAGAATGATTTAGGAAAGTATTTCATCATTATTTTCCGGGAGAAAGAAATCAATAAGTGACCATAACATACTAAAACTGACAGCATGCATCATCCAAGACACGATGTTTCAAGAACACAATTCCAGCTGGAAAGGTTTACTTTTTTCACTGATGGTGTTTTTGCTATCTGCATCACACTACTAATCATTGAGATCAAAGTTCCAAACCGCGAGGAATTAGGCATATTCACGGATGCAGGTCTGTGGAAATACCTATCTCATACTGCACAAGGTTTTTTTGGATTCCTGATCAGCTTTGGCATCATCGGTCATTATTGGTCAGTTCACCTTCGCATTTTCGGTTATGCCATCAATTATACTACGGCGCTTGTGTGGATCAACCTCGGGTTTCTATTTTCGGTGGTATTATTGCCGTTCAGTTCGGGGTTGCTTGGAGAGTATGGCTCCGATACGACAATGTTTCTTCCCTATGCAATCTATGTGGCAAACATGTGCCTGACCGGTGCCATGAACATCTGGCTATGGCTCTATATCAGCAGCCCTGAGCGCAATTTACTGACCCATAAAATATCCAGAGCAAGAATAGAATTGGGATTATACCGGAGCCTGGTTGTGCCGGTCATATTTATTTTGGCACTGATCATTTCTTTTTTCCTTCCAGTCGTATCGCGTTTTATTCCCGTGCTCATACCCGTTATTTTGCACTGGGGGATGAAGGGATTGGAGCGCAAGGCCGACAAAAAAGACAAAGACGAAATTCAAATAGTTCCCGGGGCATCGTTCCATTAAAGAATGAAGGGTATTATTTGACCTTATTAACTTTGCACGCCATGCCGTCTGAAAAGAAAAAACAAATGGACGAAAGTATGAACCAGCAATTGCTGACCGCTCAAAAAAACAACATAACCATACCCGTTAGTGATTACGACGATCGCATTCCCCCGAAAAGCAATTGCCAAAGTACATCAGCCATTCTTCCACACAAAAGCAGCAGGACAAGATAGCGGACCGGAATTGATTTTGAATATGGAATCAAGGAGTCGTCCGACGACGAAATCAGGATTGTTCCAAAGGAAATGAAGGAAGAAATATTTTATTCCGTTCACCTGGACGGTCGGCATTGCACCCTGATCACCCGGTTTATGGTCTTTTTTTACATTTGCAAATATTTTTCAACAACATGACGGGCTTTTATTATTTTACCGCAGTTTCTGCGTCCATTACCTCAATTGTTTTCTCATAAAACGAATAGGCTTCTTCCGGAGATTCGCCGATTGAAACAATGCCTATCTTTCCAAATTGTGATAATGCACCAATCATATGAAACATGACCCCTTTTTGTGTTAGTCCGTCGAAATGCAATCCATGGAACATGGCAATATCAATAAGATCCTCTGGAGTAAGACCTTTGTAAGAGTCGCTCTGCAAATTATCTGTCGTAAAATAATAGCTTTGTTTTTTATTTGGCGTTTCAAACAAACCGGTTTTTTCATCGTAATGTCCATTAGTTAAAAACTCGAGCATCAAAATCGGATGTGTGGTCCCGCCTTTTCGCAGGTTTATTTCAATTGCGTAATGATTCCATTTATCTCCATCTTTAACTGAAATAAAATCGATACTGAATCTGCCCAATACCCCTTTATTTTTGAGTTGCTCACCGATGAGTTTTGCTAAGTCAGTTATTTCCTTCAAATAACTCTTATTGCATGGAAAATGTGCCCCGACATATACCTGCCCGCTTTCTCCTCCCAATACCTGGTCATGGGTGGCGATGATTTCAACCTGTCCCAAAGGATTTATTCTGCACTGTACTGATGGAGACATTTTTATATCCCCTTCTACAAATGCTTCTACCACACCGCTCATTTCTGAAAATTTTTGCAAAAACCCTTCGGTGCTTAAATCCTTGGCAACAGGGATTATCCGGGTATAAAGATTATGTTGGATCCAATCAAACATTTCCCGGTTACTCAAATGCTGGGGGTAAGTCACTATTGCATTACCCTCCCCGGAAAATCCGTCGTTTAATTTTAAGAGCGCTTTCTTCGTATCCGGATACATGTCCTTCAATGCAACGACCGCATGCACTGCATGCTCAAAATCTTTTATGTCTTCCACTCCCGGCGGCATTTGCACCCCTGCCTCCAAAAAAATTTTTCTGCTTCCGCTTTTAGTTCCCCAATATTTCAATGCCGGATCGCAACCAAAAATCGGGATTCCAAGATAAACCGCCAGCGTTCTTTCATATTCAGTTGTATTAAAACAGGCGAGATGTGCCACATGATCATGAGGTATACTTTTTTTTATACGGTCCATCAGGCGTCTCCGCTGTAAAATTTTTTCCGTAAGTGAAATGGGGGACATGTCGTAACAACTTAATAGTGTCAGCCTTTCTTTCGCATGGTAACTCGTAATGCCCGGTAATAAATGAAGATAGTAATCTATGATAATTGGATCGATCGGCATGCTGGTTACGTAGATTACATGTGTGCGTGGCATTCGCAGCAACATCAAAAGACACAGGAGTCTTTCTTCATAATGCAATGCTCCGGTTATTTTTCCAAGCACCTGCTGATCGAGTGTAAGGCTGGGTATTACAACAATTGTCTTGTTTGCAAGGTTGTCAGGGAAAAATAATTCGAACTGTTTTGCAAAACCTTTTTGACTCTTTCTAAAAAGCCGTAGTTCTTCTGCAGAGCCGGGTTCTATCCGGATGCCTTCGCTATGATCAGCGAGCAGGTTTTTTGGCTGAAAATCCCGTTCACCCATGGAAATATGTTTGTTCAATTAAAGTTACAACAAGGCGGACATAGGCTAAAAATAATCGGTAAGGAATAGCAAGGTCACGGGGAAATGCCATCAATAATTCCCATTGCCGCATGGTATCGTTAAACAGAAATTTTTTTCCCTTTCAATTGAAAATATTTGCCTCAGATCACTAATGCTTTGAACCAACCGCGATTGTTTCCCTGTATGCATGTCGTCTGAGCTTTTCGGCAAAACCGGTCAGTTGTCGCTGCGCTGCTTATTCCATTGTTGAACATTCACACCCATCACGATGAGCCATAGCATCAGCAACCCTTCCCCAAGGACGCCGAGTACTTCAATATATGTCGACAAAAATTTTACCAACGGCGACAAAAAAAAGAGCCAACCCAAACCAGCCAGCACCATCAGGACTCCCAGGATACGCGGCAGAAAAGTTGATCTGACAATGAGCCAGCCAATGAGAATGCAATAGGGTGCGAAAAATAAAAGCGGATTAATTTGGGAGGCTTCGGCATCAAAGAGACCAATTGCTCCAATTGTGCATCCGATGGCGCTAAAAAACGCCGCAATCAAAGAGAGGTATCTGTTAACTGGTTTAAGCAGGTAATAGAAGAGAACCGTAAGCACTGCATAACAAGCGTAGGCGATGAAGTTGACTGCCAGCCCGAATTGTTCATGGTTGTGGCTATTCAAAAATTGAGCGGTTATTGCCAATAGAAAGTAAAGCAAATAAATGGAACCTGTCAACCTGGCTCTGGGATTCGGGGACATCCCCACCAAGCGTATCCCTTTTTTCATTTTTTTCAGTTATAATAATTTTTAAACCACATTCATTTTGTTAGTCTCAAAATTGCGTTACCCGATTACCATCGCTTTTCACGGGCGCTGACCTGGCTCCCGGCCACGGAATTCTTTTTGCTCAATTTACAGGAATGCGTATGCTTACCAAAATAAATTACTGCCGATTACCGACGTCAATGATAATTGCCACCGGTTTGATAACTTTCCCAAAAAAATTAGAAATCACCTTTACCGCATGAGATAAAAGGAAGTAACAACCCGGCCTGTGTAGAATGAATCAACCAATTCAGCAGGCGCAGGAAGGATTTTGATTGGAATATCCATTACCGTTAGTAACAATAAAACAGCATCCAATAAAAAGTGGTAGATGCTGTCATTCAACCATGCTGCCGCAAAACAGTTAGCTCCACTCCCTCACTTTTTCTCTCTTTATTGCTAACTTCGTATGGATTGATTTTATCCCGAATGTTAAAAGCGATTGTATGAAACCCTTTCAAAAAATTCCCAGAAGACATTTCATAAGACTTGCCGCTGTATCCGGCGCTGCAGTCTTTGCGATAGGTGTGGTACAATCAAAAATGAACCTGCCTGTGATCAGGAATTTTTCCAGTGACGATAGTTTAGGTGCAAAAATGAATGCTTATATTTTTATTGATTCTTCGGGAAAGATAACCATTCTCAATCACCGCCCTGAAATGGGTCAGGGGACCTTTGAATCAATTCCCATGATCATTGCTGAGGAACTTGAAGTTGATATCAATAAAGTGAATATCCTGCAAGCACCGGCAAGCCCCTCGCTCTACGGCGACCAAATGGTGGTTGGTAGCCAAAGCATCCCCGGCAGTTTTGATCTCATGCGCAAAATAGGCGCTTCAGCAAGACAAATACTAATCATCGCAGCAGCGCACCGATGGAATGTAAATCCTGATGATTGCTTTGCCAGGGATGCGCAGGTTATTCACAGAAATACGGGCAGAAAATTTAGTTATGGTGAATTGGCTGAAGATGCCGTCAAAATTTCGCCCCCCCAGGATCCAAAGCTAAAAGACCCAAAGGATTTCAACATTATCGGGACCTCTCCGTTACGAAAAGACATACCGCAGAAATTAAACGGTCAAGCCGTTTTTGGCATCGATTGCGAGGTTCCGGGGATGCTTTATGCTTCCATAGCACGTTCCCCCGTTTTTCTCGGCAAAGTGATCAGCTTTGACGATTCGCATGCAAAAGCCATAAAAGGAGTAAAACATGTTTTCAAAACACAACGTAGCGTTTGGGGTCATGTTCGCGAGGGCGTTGCGGTAATTGCAGATAATTATTGGGCAGCTCTCCAGGGAAGAAATGCTTTGAAAATAAAATGGGACAACGGCGATCTGGAGTCATTCTCTACAGAAAAAATATTTGCCAATTATCAGAAAGCCTCCGATCAAGAAGGGGAAACATTTATGCAAAAAGGAGATTTTCAGCATGCATTTCATGATGGAATGATTAAGGTTGAAGCTGCTTATGAAACTCCCTACCAGGCTCATGCTCCCATGGAGCCGATGAACGGCATCGTTCACGCTCAAAAAGACCGATGTGAATACTGGGGGTCTACACAAAACCCAAACGGGTTTCGTTCTCATCTTGCCAGGCAATGCGGAATTGCAGAAGAAAATGTCATCATTAATTATACCTTCATGGGCGGTGCTTTTGGACGAAGAAGTTTAACTGATGTTCCTGAAGAAGCCGCTGACCTGTCGATGAAGACAGGCGCACCGGTTCAGGTGATCTGGACCCGGGAAGATGATATTTCACAAGGTCCGTTTCGCGCATGCTCTTTAAATAAATGCAAGGGAGCGCTGAGCGAGGAAGGCAATGTCATCGCGCTTGAGCACAAAGTTGTTTGCCAGGAAATACAAAATCAAACCGGCGCCGATGACCGGGCCAGCGATGATATTGCTGGCGGAATAAACACAGAATACGTCATTCCCAATTACGTCGTCAAGGGGGTGCTCCAAAAATTTCATGTTCCGATTTCATATTGGCGATCAGTATATCATTCCACCAATTGTTTCGCACATGAATCTTTCATTGATGAATTGGCTGCGGCTGCTAAAAAAGATCCACTTGACTTTAGGTTGTCCATGCTCCGATCACACGACCGGTATACTGCAGTGCTGAAAATGGTAGCAGAAAAATCCGGATGGTATCAGCAAAAAGATAAAAGCATCGGCAAAGGCGTTGCCATTGTGGAAAGATCGGGATCTTTTGTTGCTGCGGTGGTCACCATTACCAGAGTAAATAAAAAAATAAAACCTGTTAAAATAACACTCTCAATTGATAGTGGCATTGCGGTGAATCCGGATATTTTGAAATCGCAAACTGAGGGCTGCGTAGTAATGGCATTGACCGCAACCTATAAAAGTGGCGTCACCATTAAACAAGGAAAAGTTTTTGAGCAGAATTTTAATAATTACCCCATGTTGCGAATTGACGAATGTCCGGAGATTGAGGTATTCGTTGTAAAAAATGCATATCCGCCATCAGGCGCTGGTGAAGCAGGGTTGCCTCCGGTTGCTCCAGCATTGGTCAATGCGATCTATGACCTGACAGGGGAAAGGATTCGGAAATTACCTTTTGACATCAGCGCGATTTAGAATGCACTCCAATTTTCAATCATTATTTTTCCTCCGAGTGCAATGCATATCGCACAGGAGAAAATAACAAGTGCATGCTGCACTTTGATAAAGGAGTGCAATTTTCTTGAAAATGGTAAACCCAGCAAGGCGGCCGCAACCACCATACCGGCAATGCATCCGATGCTGAAGGTGACCAGGAACAGCAAGCTGCTGCCCACTGTTTTCATTGCTGCCATCGCTGCGATAATCAATACCCCGCTACCGGCAAGTCCATGAATAATGCCCACCCCAAATGATAATTTGTGCAAATGAGCATGCGTGTGCCCGGCCCCGGTATGAAGATGGATATGTGTATGCGTTTTACCGTCGTGTGTGTGTTCATGCTTGTGAATGCGTGGACGAGTTTGTTTAAGAAATTGCACCAGGCGAAAAATCCCCAGTCCAATAATCATCATGCCCACAAAGCCTTCCATGGATTGAAAATACTTTTCAGATATTTCTGAGCGCAAGATGAGCATAATAAATCCAACAATTAAAATGGAAAAGCTGTGCCCCAATCCCCAAAATGTTCCATCCTTCATGGCCAGCATCAATGAATGCCGCCTGGTCACTATATTGCTGACAGCTGCCAAATGATCAGTTTCAAAAGCATGCCTGAATCCAAGAGAAGCTGCGAGCAAAAAAGGCAGAATTTGCGTCCACATATTTTATTATATCAAGTCAAGCGTTTACAGTATTCCATCATTTTTCGAATGATTCATCATCAACATGCATCAGCAGATTCTTGGCAATTGTTCACCGGCAAGCATGTTCACAACTCTT
>DATGFZ010000397.1:0-12226 GCA_035308805.1 Puia sp.
ATAATAATCATAACCATTAATATTAAAAGTAAGATTAGGGTAAACTCCTGATGAATCATTTGTAGCTGTCGGTATATATCCTGCACCTGTGGCTCCTACACCGTTTGAATCACAACCGCATTTAGGGCACATGTTTCTAAACCAGGCGCTATATTGATAGTAAGTATTTGGGCATAAGTTGCTGATCGTATCTAAAAATGCAGTATCAGTTCTATAAGCTGAATTTATAAAGGCCATATAACCACCTGTTGAGCTATTTACTGTATCTGCCGGTGGATTCCCGAGTAATGGATTCACAGCATTAGTATGATCACCTATAATGTCTTCCAATGAAAAAAGCCTGTGAGAATTTGGCGTTACAGAGTTATCAGGATATGCCCAGGTATTGACAGTAGAATAACCAGTCCCGGCTGCACTTGTATTATTGGTTATACCATAGTAATAATCCTGAGGCGAATTATTTGTGAAAATTGTATCTGTGTAATTGCTTGGGATATTTGACGAAGGAGTTCGGTTTTTTGCTTTACCTGAGCCAAAAGTACCCCCAAATTCAGAGGTGATAGCATTCGTACCAACAGTATTGGAACAAATGCCATAATTCGGGTAAAGCATGATTGTATCAGCAGCAAATGTTTTAGAAGTTACTGCCCCTGTATAATCATTATAACTTATGGTTCCATATCCTACAGGAACTTTTGTCCCGTAAGTTGCAGCACCGTTAACCGTGACACGGTAAGCCGCTACAATAATGCAGGAACTATTATAGAAACTTGGTTTACTTCTATAGCTTAAGAAACCACCACTTGATGCAGTTGCGCCCACGCCCATATTGATCTCGATTGCTGAGCCCGTAATGGTGCCTCCATCATTATCTCCTGAACCATCTCCAAAAGATTGGTAGGTTTTGCCTTCGTTCGTTATTGTTTTTAATGATGATGGTATATAAGTTGTATTCGCAGGTACATTATCCGTGAATGAAATATTGTAAGCAGTACCGTTTGTAGTACCCTTGACAACAAAAGTTGCTCTTATTTCAAGAACATCACCAGGTTCAGTAGTACCACCATTTGTTCCTTTTGTGATATTTATATAACTTTTTCCATAATCAACAACCGGTGAAACTGTGGTAGGTGTTGTTGTTTGAGTGGCGGTAGCACTGCTACCAGGTGTACTGGATGCTATTTTGAAAGTATATGTTCCGGTTGTAGCTGGCGATGTTAATGCGCTGGAGTATACGCGAAGATAATAGGTAGTGCCTGAAGTCAAACCTGCTCCCGGTGGAGTATATGTTGTACCGCTTTGGCAACCCATAGATGTTAAACTTCCACATGTTCCCGAATACATTTCCATAACTGTGTTGGTGAGGTTTGCGCCTAATGAACTAAGTGTGATTATCGGGTACTTTAATCCTGCTGTTGCTGTGTATTTGAACCACACATCAGGAGACGTAGAACTTCCACAAATAGAAGACATTCCCGAAGCGGTGGCATACAATAATGTATATGACGTTGCGGTTGTGGTTATCGCATTAGCTCCCGCACAATTATCATTAGTTGGCGGGGTAACCACGCAAATCGTAAATTTCCAATTAGCATTCAGACCTGTATTTGGATTTGTAGTAACGTATACGCGCACATAATATATCGTGCTTGCAGTCAGCCCCGAAACTCCTAGTGGGGTGCTCGTATTCTGACAAACTAACGAGGTAATCGTTCCGCAGGTTGTTCCATTAAATATTTCAACATAGGTAGTTGCCGCTGTTAAACTTGACCCCGTCGGAGTAACAGTAATGACAGCGCTGGTGCTGCCTACAGCTGTGGTGAACCTATACCATTGGCTGTACGTAGTTGTTGGCGTTGCTCCTCCACATCCTCCTGTTGGGGTTGCATTAGCGGCATTAAATAAAGTTCCATTAGTTGTTGTACACGCGGCACCTGGTGTCAGAGTAGTAGCAGCTGCGCAAGTAGCTTGCGCAAATGAATTGCTTTCTATCAGCAGGAAAATAGCTATGCTTCCAAATATCTTCCATACAAACGTATGGATGGGTACAGGTATTTTCATAAATATTGGGTTCGTTTAGGGGTACTTGTGGTTTATGGTATTAATCAATATTAATACGCATTAAAAATAAAATAAAAAGGTATAGCTTTCAATCGGTCTAATACTTACGTAATAATACTCTATATCCTAAGGTGAATTACTATTGCAACTTCCTCTCTTTCGTTGTATTTTTATTTTCACTAATACAAACGCTATGTTTATTCGGCATAGTATAAAAACTAAGTATTTTTTTTAGATTGATGTAATAATAATTACATATAAATCGTTTTTAACCCTGAATCCCCTAAATCCAATATTCAAAATGAAAAAGTTTTACCTGCTTTTTTGTTACATATTTTTTATTAGCTTTTATCATTCATTTGCCCAAACCAGCGCTGTTGAAAGCCGGATGAATGAAGTTTTTCAAGTAACAGAATTAACAGCACCTTCCGGTACGAATGGAAATACGCGTTTTTACGATCCCTGGGAAGTTACCTATGGTCCTGATGATTCTTTATGGATCACAGAAGCAAAAAACTATAGAGTATTTAAAATGGGCTTAACTGGTGGCAAGCCAAGAAAAATCCTCGATATTTCACCGGGAAGTACTTTTTTACCAGCCGGCTCTCAAAGTTTTAATTTATCATTTCCTGCAACCTTTCCGGCTTTTACATCCGGAGGTTATAGTGGCGGTAGTGCACCGCAGGGTGGTCTCGCAGGATTAGCTATCCATCCTAATTTTTCAAGCGGAAGTCCTTACGTGTTCGTTTCTTACGTCTGGAGATTTATCAAAGTTGTAAACGCAAATTCAACTACCTCAGCCAGTTCCACAACAGGAATTCCAGTAAATACAGTAACAACAACAACAACAGGTACACCCGCTAATGGCGGTGTTTATTATAAAAACGCGCTCGTAAGATTCACTTACGATTTTACTTCGGGCACATTAGGCAATCCGCTGATGGTATGTGATACATTGCCGGGCAGTAGCGATCACAATTCGCAACGTATAATAATTGCGCCGATTAATGGTACGTATTACCTATTTTATGCTAATGGAGATATGGGTGCGGGGCAGTTTGGTAATGCAGCCCGTGTAGAAAATGCGCAAAACCTGGATTGTTATGAAGGCAAGATATTACGCTTCAACATCGCCCCGGATGGAGATGCAGGTGTTTATGATCAATGGATACCCAATGCAAACCCCTTTAATACCACTCTTGGTAAACAAAGCGCTGTATGGGCGTTTGGATTCCGGAATAACCAGGGGTTCGCTTATGCAAAAATCAATGGTACTGATTATTTATATGGACAGATGCACGGCCCTTTTAGCGACGATGAGATTAATGTGATACACGGTGGTGGCAATTATGGGCATCCTTTAGTGGTTGGATTTAAAAAAGATGGCAATTATAATAACGCTGGCGCTGGCATTCCCTACACTAGTTGGACAGGCACTTACGCTGGCATTGTAGGCGGTCTTCCTGTTATTATTGATGAAAACCACAATGCAGATTCCATGAATCAATTCCATCCATATTACGATCCTATTTATACATATTTTCCCGCCGCTGCTGGAAGTTTAGCCACAGTCACCAGTAGTACCGTTAATACCGGTGAAATGCAATCAATGCAGTATATGTACTATTGGTTTAACAAGGGGCAACAAAGTAATACTTATTGGCCATCCGAAGCGCCTTCGGGTATGGATATATACACCAACAGCATGATACCTGGTTGGAAGAATTCTTTATTGTCTGCTGTTATGAAAGGAGCTCCTAACAACATGACTGGCTGGAACGTTATAACTTCCGGAGGTAATAAAGGCGCTCCGGCAAGTCCATCGACTTCAACAGGAGCTGCCGGCAAAATAATGAGACTGAAATTAAACACTAATGGCGATGGACTTGCTATTTCACCCACAAATGCCAGTGATAGCTCATTGAAAAGTCCGAGCGCTTATGCGGATGATACGGTAAGCTATTTCGCCAGTGTAAACCGTTTCAGAGATCTTTCCGTTTCTCCTGATGGATTATCCTTCTATGCAATTATTGACAGCAGTTCTACAACTTCCGGACCAACCACAACAAACCCTGCAAACAGCCTGTGTAAAGGATGTTTGATAAAATATACTTTCTTAGGGTACAAGGATAATGGTACAACAAGTACTTTGCCTGATACTATTCCGGTAGCCACTGGTACTTATAATACCTGCGTCAACGCAAACACAATTACCATTAACAGTACCAATAATAATATCTGGGTTCCTATAACAGACACGAACAGTAATATTTTAGCTGAAATCAATGCTAATGGAAATAATCTTGGTACGGTTACTACATCATATTATCTCAATTCGGGCGCTGTCCGCGAAGCCGCTTCACATGTGCTTTACTTAGACAGGAACCTTACTATTACGCCACAAACCCAGCCCAGCTCTAATGTAAAAATTCGTCTGTACATTACCAATGCTGAGTTAACGGCATTGGAAGGTGCACATAATTCTCTGGGATCCGGAAGTCAGGTTACTAGCGTATCTAGCCTGGCTATTTTTAAAAATCAGGATGGTTGCAGCAATAGTTTTGGAAATGTAATTTCTACTAAGTATGCGCCTACTCCATTTACGCGAAATCCAAGTACAGGAGGCGGTTATGCGCTACAGGCAACTATTCCTTCATTTTCTACATTTTATTTTGCCGGCGTCACAACAACCCTCGCTTTGAATTTAATATCATTTACCGGTCAGATCAACAATAACGTTACTCAACTGCAATGGATAACCGAAAATGAAAATGATACAAAGGGCTTTACGGTTGAACGCAGTACCGACGGTAATCAATTTGACTCGATCGGGATCGTTGGAGCAAACGATATAGAAGGAAGGTTTACATATTATTTCAATGATGCCACGATACAACAACTTACCTGTCCGTATGTTTTTTACCGTTTGAAAATTGTGAACGAAGATATGCAGTACAAATATTCAAATGTGGTTAAACTGCCATTAAACAGTGCTGCGGGTTCATTGACTGTTCACCCAAATCCTACAATGAATACAACAACTGTTGAAATAAATGTTGTGGCAGATGATAATGTTAAATGGGATCTGATTGATAATACAGGCGCTCCTGTTCTGCACAATTCAATGCAATTGAAACAGGGCAATAACACATTTGATATTAATTTGGGACAGCTTCCTGCTGGAATGTATTACTTGAGAGTATTTGGTAATTATATCAATCAGGGGATCAAAATTAGTAAATTATAATAAGTCGATAAAACTCCTATTAATTTCTAATTAAAAAATCCTTTCCGTTGAAAGGATTTTTAAGTCATATTTAAGATTACCGACAATCATTTGGTAGAACCGACTAATGTCTTTTTTGTTACACTTAGACAATCGTTGTTTAAGGAAGAGAAAAAATGCAATAATTTTTCATTAAATAACCAACATGATTAAAGCAGTAATTATTGACGATGAAAGGCTCGCCCGAAATGAGTTGAAAAAACTCCTTTTGGATTTTCCTGAAATTGAAGTGATTGCCGAAGGCGCGAATGCCACGGAAGGTATTGAAAAGATTGAAAGTCTCAATCCCGACCTGGTTTTTCTTGATATACAAATGCCGGGTAAAACAGGGTTTGATATGTTGGGAGAATTGGACAGAATTCCAAACATCATTTTCACGACCGCCTATGATGAATATGCGTTGAAAGCCTTTGAAGTGAACGCGCTGGATTATTTATTAAAGCCGGTAGAACCCAAAAGACTTGCAGACGCAATCCAAAAACTGCATCTGGAAGAGGATAAAGAACCGGTCTCCGATAATTATATTTCCACAAACCGCAGCATTTTACATGAGAACGACCAGGTCTTTGTTAAGGATGGTGAGCGATGCTGGTTCGTAAAATTATCTGACATTCGTTTGTTTGAGAGTGTTGGTAACTACGCAAAAGTCTTTTTTGGCGCAAATAAACCTTTGATCTTAAAATCATTGAATGCTCTGGAAGAAAGATTGGATGAAAAAGTTTTTTTTCGCGCAAACCGGAAGCATATTGTCAATCTTCGCCTGATTGAAAAAATTGAACCTTACTTCAATGGTGGATTGTTGCTGGAATTAAAAGGCGGCGAAAAAATTGAAGTGAGCAGAAGACAAACGGTAAAGTTTAAAGAAATGATGAGTTTGTAATGTCAAAACCTGGCTCGGGTTCAATGAAGCATTAACATTTTTATTATGAAACACATTGCACTGCTCGGGTTATTGATGTCAATAACCTTTTTTGTTTTTGCTCAGCAGATGGATCAGATCATCAACGCAAGCGAAGTGGAGAAAATTGAAAAAATATTGTCTGCAGATGATATGCAGGGCAGAAAAACATTTACAGCGGCCATTGATAAAGCCGCTGATTTTATTGCAAACGAATTCAAATCCGCAGGGTTACAGACATTGAATAACAGCGGCAGTTATTTCCAAAAATTTTCTATGGTGCAAACGCATTTAATTGCAGCAAAGGCAACACTGGATGACGATGGCATTCCGATGAATAATATTATTGCGTTTACTTCCAAGCCTGATTTATCGATTACACAAGACAGCAATTATACTAAAGCATTCATCAAACCCGGCGATAACCTGCGGGGCGAAATGGGGAAATATATTCAAAGCAATAAGAATTACCTGGTGCTCGTGGATACTTCCTTTGCAAAGCAGCTCAGGCAATTTCCGCTATCCAGGCATTCATCGTTTGTCAGCAACAACAGTATAGTATTTATCATTACCACGCTCGATCCCAAAAATTATGAAATTGTAATAAAACATGAAATAACGGAATCGAAACTCGAAAATGTTGTTGGGGTATTACCGGGAAAAAGTAAAAAAGATGAGTATGTCATTTTCTCCGCTCATTATGATCATCTTGGGATTGGGAAGCCGGACATAAAAGGCGATTCAATTTATAACGGGGCAAACGATGACGCATCGGGTTGTACGGCTGTAATGATGCTTGCAAAATATTTCTCACAATCAAATAACAATGAACGTACATTATTGTTTACAACATTTACTGCCGAAGAAATCGGTGGTTATGGCTCACAATATTTCTCAAAGCAATTAGATCCTGCGAAAGTTGTTGCCATGTTTAATATTGAAATGATAGGTACTGAAAGCAAATGGGGAACGAACTCTGCTTACATCACCGGATACGAAAAAACGGATATGGGTAAAATTTTGGAAAAGAATTTACAAGGAAGCAAATTTGAATTTCATCCGGATCCATACACGCCACAGAATTTATTTTATCGGTCGGATAATGCAACCCTTGCCAGGCAAGGTGTTCCGGCGCATACCATTTCAACTTCGAAAATGGAAGAATTCCCGAACAATGAACCAAATTATCATAAACAAAGTGATGAGATCGGGACCCTGGATATGAAAAATATGGCTGAGATCATCAAAGCGATTGCCATAAGCTCCGCTTCTATTGTTGACGGAAAAGATACGCCGACCCGCGTGGATGAAAAAGCTTTAAAATAAATTAGTCAATAAAAGCATGGCAAACCGATTTCCCCGGTATCATCTTTGACTGAAAATCAACCCTGCAATTTGATTGCTTTGATGCACCACATTTCAAAAGCGTTAAAAATAAGAAATTCATTTTTTCTTTTCCCCTGCAAAATCCAAAGGAACGAGAATCTTAACCGATACATTTCTGCCCATGTTAAACACACCTACTCTGCCGGTAGTATAGTTTACAGGGTCATATTTAAACCGGCTCATGTAATCAATATAAGCTGTGTTGAAGAGGTTGTTGCAAATGAGGTAAACCTGGCAAATCGTTTTTCCATTTGAGGTGACATCACCACCCGCCCCCGCATTGAACAATACATATCCTTTTGTGGCGGACGTACTCGCTCGATATTCAAAAGGGGTCAATGCAGTACTCAGACCATTGTAAATGGCAAATTGCCGGTAAATATTTTTCTGCTCAAAACAATCGACCATTCCGATTTTCAGATATGCATTTTTTATTTTGTTTCCCATGCTTTTAACGGGGAATTTAAGGTCTGCGGTAATTCGTGTCGGGGGGACGAATGGTAAATACTTAACGGAATCAGGCGTGTTTTGTAAACTTCCATAGACCATGCTTAAGGTGCCATTGAGTTCTACCCATGATAATGCCGAGGGATGAATTTTCAGTTCCATTTCTCCTCCATATAAAGCTGCTTTTCCCTGGGCATATTTATAAACGGGTGCGGCTCCCAAACCTGCTGCGTTGAGGGAATTGTTGATTGAATCTCCTCCAAAGACACTTTGTAATCCCTTTGCATAAATAAAATCACTGATGCTGTTATTGAAAAGATCAATTTCAAGGCTCACTTCATTTGTGCTGATCCCCAGATTCACGTCTTCTTCAAGGCTTGTTTCGGGTTTCAGCGAATGATCACCAATCTCATACACAACGGTTCCATCGTGAACCCCATTAGCCGCGCACTCGGCAACATTCGGCGCACGCCAGCCTCTTGCGATATTCACTTTGACGAATAATTCGCTTGTCAGGTTATATGCTCCGCCCGCACTAAATGACATGCCATTGAAATGAGAAGTGAATCCTTGGAATTCATGCAGTGCGTTCGGAGCGCCCGGAGCCACCGGCGCCTGCGTGGTTGAATCAACCCAATGATCCAATCCATTAAATGTTCTGGTGTCATACCGGATGCCGCCGCTGAGATTCAGGCTTCCTATTTTTTCGGTTGCTATGGCAAATCCGCCTATCTGGAAAAAAGTATAATTGGGAATGAGCAATAAGGTGCCTAAACTTTTTGAAGATTGGCACACTCCGTTAATCCCGCCGGAAAGATTAAACCCTCCGGTCTGCGTCGAAATATAACGGAGGTCGTAGGTTGCCGCATTGGAGGAGTAATAAATATTTGAAGTGTTGGGAATGGTCGGATCATTTGTTTCCTGGCGTTGATTTTTTTGCCACGAAAAAATCCCGGTGATCCTCCCGTCACCAACGGCAACACTATTATCCCATACCATTTTGGTATGACGAATTCTTTGGTTGATGGTAAAAGGTGTATAGGATTTTTGTTCCTGCCGGGTTGGGATTTCATAACTGGGAGCGCCGCCATGTAAATCCGGGTAGGCGACCTGCCTTTCCAGAAGGCCTGTTGCCGAATCTCTTGTGCCATCCACAATTCCTGTGCGCATATCAAAATAACTGCTGTGCAACTGACTGTACCCCCATTTTTTATGAATACCGATTGTTGCGTCGGCATTGACATTGCTGAATTGCGAATTAAGTACATAGCCATCATATTTATTCTGGTAGGCATGTGCCATTATATTGTCCACTCTCGCACTCCAGGAAATTCCGCTTTTTGTACCGGCAATATGCACCATATTGTTTATCAATCCATTATTGGTTTGATAGTTGAATAAAATATCCCCTTTTGTCTGGCCCTCGGGGAGCGGTTGTTCGGGAATCAGGTTGACAACGCCTGCAATCGCATCCGAGCCATAGGCTAATGATGCGGGACCTTTTAAAATTTCATACCTGTTCACTGCATCGGGGTCAGCTTCAATTCCAAATTCATCAAACCATGCCTGGTCAACCTGTTCAACGCCATCATTGATGGTCAATACCCGATTGTAACCCAAGCCGCGTATCACTGGTTTTGAAATGCTTTGTCCGTCAGTGATTGCTGACACGCCGGGTACCTGGGTGATGGCATCTATAACATTTGTCGCTGAATTTTCCAGTAAATCCCTGTACGTCATGATGCCGGTTGGCACGGGGTTTTTCTGACTTTCCGTTGCTGATATGACGCCCGTGAAAGTGATATCATTCAGGCTTGTTGCAAACTGCAATAGCGAATAATTTTTTTGTATGTCGCCTTTTATCATAATTTTTTCAATCTTTTTTCCGTATCCGATAAAACTAGTTTCTACCAGATAACTTCCCGCCGGAATATTTTTTATGGAATAATTTCCCAGGGAATCTGAAAAAGCGCCTGTTTTTAAATCGGGAATATAAATGGTAACTCCCTGCAAGGGAATATTAGTCGACGCATCTTTAACAACACCCCGCAAAATATTTTGGGAATATAAGTTTTTTGATAACCCGAATAGGAGCACAAGCGCAAGCGCATTATATCTTTTCATTCCGAAAAAAATTAAATGAGGAATTAATTTGAATGTTAAGTTCTCGCGATAGTTATTAGACAGATAAGACGCTTTGCTCAGGGGGCTTTGCAGGAATATCAGCAAAAGGGGAAGGAAGATATTTGTTTTGAGGGACAGATAGGCCACAGCTTATTTCAGTAAAGTGATCAGAAAGAATATTGCACCTCGCGGAAAAATATAATTTCATCATCCAGTTCAATACGTATTGTTCGGATTGTTTGGATGGATGATGTCTGCTGATCCAGTTTGTAAACTGATGATAACGGGTTAGCAAGTATGTTTCAACCTCATCTTTTTGTAACGTGAGATAAATTGTTTTCCCCCTCAGTGAAGTTTTGGTAATGTCGTATAAAATCCCGTTCAGCGATATTTCATCATCTTTTACCTGAGCGTGATAGGCAGAGGTGTCAAGTTTTGCCTGCGTCAGGTCCGGGTGGTCATCATCCCATGTTGTTTTAATGAGCTGCCAGTCTGCACTTAGGGCGTGTATCAGCTGTTTACCGTAATACCACGCCAGCACACTTAGTTGTGAAAAGGTATACACAAGCAATAACGTTATAATCAATAATCTTCTCATCGCAATAAAGCTTTGGTCAGCAAAACCAAAAGTAAAAGTTTATTCAGGAATAGGTTTTAATTGTTGATAAAGATGCTGACAATTTTCAAACACAACCAGAAAAACTGGCGTGTATTGCCCGGACTGGTTTTGGTCCCGAGTAAAACCAGGCATGACCATCCGCGTTGACCATCAATCCGCAGATTGTAACCTGCTCGCGACATACGATACGCAAATTAAGTCACAAAAATATGTAGCCGAATCGCCGAGGCCGGTCACCGGAAAATGCTATTGAATATAACCGTTGAAACTAATCGGATCGCGGCTGTTGCATATTATTTGCAGTGATGCGTAGCCATCCCGCGAAACGGAAAGCATTAACTGGCGGGCATCCCCCGCATTTTTGGGAACCAGGATAATATCCCATCCGCCTTTTTTGCTTTCGGTTATTGTGCAGGTAAAGTCAGTTGTTTTAAAATCGAGGGGGTTTTCAGTTAAAGTGATCGAAGCATTATAGGATCTTCCAAAATAAGGAAGATACGCATCAAGGGTATCCTTTTTTATTTTTAGCTGATATTCGGATGTAAGAGGTTTTGAAGCGCCCCTGGAAGGCATAACCGTGATGGGAATAAAAGTAAAATGCCTGGCGTTTATCAATTGCTCAACCGCGAGCTGTTTTTTATTTTCCTTTTGTTGTTTATTGCTTTGCGCTGTTAAAAAATTTGCATCCAGCGCGAAAAAAATAAATATTATTATCGGGAAAACTGCTTGTAACTTTTTCATGGTCTCAACATTTGCTACATAAAGGTACGAACAGGAAAAGGCAGCCCGCCTGCAATTAACACTCTGTAAAAAATAATTGGTTAATTAAAACGGGTACAAACCCTCTCCATCTGTTCTGCAATCTTATCATTGGATAAATGACCGATGCTGCCCGCGTGGGTGTGGTGTAATTTCCTGTTGTGGTTGAAGTGAAATTCGCCTTTTTCAATTTGGTCACCCACCTGTCTATAGGCATCCCGGAATGAAACTCCTTTGCCCACCAGTTCGTTTACCGCTTCAACGCTGAATATATATTTGTATTTTTCATCGCTGAGGATGTCATCTTTTATTTCGACGTTGGATAACATTACCTGAATAATTTGCAAGCACGATTTAAGATCCTCTATCGCCGGAAAAAGAATTTCTTTGGTTAGTTGCAAATCGCGGTGGTAACCGGATGGAAGATTATTGATGAGTATGGTCAGTTCGTTGGGAACGGACTGAACGCGGTTGCATCTTGCCCGAATCAATTCAAAAACATCCGGATTTTTTTTATGAGGCATAATGCTGCTTCCCGTCGTCAGTTCGTTTGGAAAAGAAATGAATGCAAAATTTTGATTTATGTACAAACAAGCATCCATGGAGAGTTTGCTCAATGTTGCTGCGATGCTGCTCAATGCGAATG
>DATGFZ010000398.1:0-4363 GCA_035308805.1 Puia sp.
GGTGTAGCGTTAATAGAAAAAGGTCTCGCAGATTTTTTGTATTTATCACTTACAGATTATATCCAGCATACCTACGAACCGGCATCGGAACAAGCCATTTCCTTTTATGAGCAGATGGATAAAGAATTCGGAAGATTATTGCAACTCGGATCGATCATTGGCGCAGTTCCTGACCACGGTATGAATGCAAAAGTTGATGCTTTCGGCAACCCCAATGTGCTATTCATTGAAGATATGCTCGAGGAAAAATTCGGAAATGGTTTTCGTGTGATTTGCCCCATCACTGATCCTTATGTAAAACATCACGGGGCGTTGGGATCGTATGTTGTTGTTCACGTTCCCGACAAATCAATCATTAATTCGATAAAAGATTGGTTATTGATGCAAAAGGGAATTACAGAAGTTTATGATAAAGCAAGCGCAGTAAGGATGCTTGAACAACCGGAAGACAGGATCGGAGATCTCGTATTGCTTTCTGCGAGAGATGTTGTACTCGGTCGTCGTCCGCAATATCACGACCTTTCCGCACTTGACGGAACCCTGCGTTCGCATGGCGGAAGATATGAAGAAATGGTTTCGATGATAATTTCCCATCCGCTGAATAAGGAATACAAAATGAAAGCATACGGGGATCCGCGTAATTTCCAGGTTTTCGATTTTACCATTAACGGCACAAACCAAGAATATGTACACCGCCATTGATAAAACAAGTTATGTTGCCGGCTTGCCCGTGAACTCGGAAAATGTCTTGCAGATCAAGAGTCCGTACGATAACAGAATCGTTGGCAGTGTGACCTTAGCCAATAGCACGCATGCTGCGCAAGCAATTGAAATGGCAATTAAAGGAGGGGAAAAATTATCCAGGTATGAACGTTACAGCATTCTTGAAAAAACAAGGCAATTATTGATGGAAAGAAAGGAAGAATTCGCGCAAACGATATCTGCTGAATCCGGACTTGCCATTCGCGAATCGCTATATGAAACAGGTCGCGCACATGATGTTTTGATGTTTGCAGCGATAGAAAGTTTGAAAGATGACGGGCAAATTTTTTCCGGGGATATTTCTCCGCAAGGAAAATCGAGAAAGATATTTACGACAAGAGAACCCTTATCGTTGGCCCTTTGCATCACTCCGTTCAACCACCCGCTTAACCAGGTTGTACATAAAGTTGTTCCTGCCATCGCAGTTGGAACTCCGGTCATATTAAAACCATCTGAAAAGACTCCGTTGACAGCAATAAAATTTGTGGAATTATTGTATGAAGCAGGGCTTCCTCATTATTTATTGAGCGTATTATTGGGACCAACAGACCAGGTTGCTGAATATTTAATAAAAGATCCCCGTGTCGAAGTAGTTTCATTTACCGGAAGTGTAGGCGTTGGCAAAAAAATTGCCGCGACGGCAGGATATAAAAAAACAATTTTGGAATTAGGCGGAAATGATCCCATAATTATTATGGAAGATGCGGATTTAGACTTAGCCGCATATCTTGCGGCTGAAGGCGCTTACAGAAACAGCGGACAACGCTGCACTGCGGTAAAAAGAATTTTGGTTCATGAAAACATTGCAGACGGTTTTACAAAAAAATTTATTGCTAAATCGAAAGAATATATATGCGGAGATCCATCGGACCCCAAAACCATTGTAGGTACAGTAATTGATGAAGCCTCCGCAATATATCTCGAAAATGTTGTCACAAGAGCGGTCGGGCAGGGTGCAAAAATTTTGTTAGGAGGAAAAAGAAAGGGCGCATTGCTCGAACCAACTGTTATAACTGATGTTCCGCGCCACGCAGATATGGTTATGCACGAATCATTCGGCCCACTTGCTCCCATCATTACGTTCACAGATATCGATGATGCAATCGCGTTATCCAATTCAACAGCATTCGGATTATCATCCGGAGTTGTTACAAAAAACATGGAATACGTCATCCGTTTTATAAAAGAATTAAAAGTAGGAACGGTGAACATCAACGATGTTCCGGGTTACAGAATTGAAAGTTCCCCATTTGGCGGTATAAAAGATTCCGGGCTGGGAGTGAAGGAAGGTGTAATTGAAGCCATGAAATACTACACTTTCGTCAAAACATTTTCTCTTCCCTGGTAAAAATCAAAGCATACTTTACCACATAGAAACAGATTCCGGCAACTGCGTTTTCAGAGTATGATGAATATCACTTTGGATCTGAAACCCATCTTGGGCAATAATAGTTATCCCTCATTATTTTTTCGGATCTTGTAGTTTTTGCCTCAAATCTTTCTTTCCCATTCACTATTTATCCAATCAACCCATCACCTAAACAGGGCAATCGATCTTAACCATTTTATTCAGATAAACAGTGTCTTAAAAATCTGAATGAAAGCATTTCTCGTATGTCAATCAATTAATCTTTCATCAAAAATTCATAAAATGAAAAAAATTGCTCTGATTCTGGGATGCGCAGTTATAGTTATTGGTGGCGTTGTGCTTGCTTCTGATCATAATGATGCACCAGCGGTAAAAGGAACGGCGAATGACATTACGGACCTTTATGTTTTTGCCGGACAAGACACGAACAATCTCGTATTTGTTGCCAATACACAAGGTTTGATTGCGCCAAGTGCAACAGGGGCTGCACATTTCGATCCAAACACAATGATTGAATTTAAAATCGATAACAATGCAGATAATGTTGAAGATTTAGTGATTCAGGCAGTTGATTCCGCGAACTCGATCGTTTTCTACGGACCTGTTAAACCGACACTCACAGGACTAAGATCAAAGCTTGAAACATCTGCGCGCATCGGTTCTGTGGCTGTTACTTCTTACACTGCAAATTCACCAACTATTGAAACCACACCTGGCGGTATTAAATTATTTGCAGGACCCCGTGATGATCCATTCTTTTTTGATCTTGATCAGTTTCATAAAATTCTTGCAGGTACCGCAACAGGTTTTAATAATCCGGGTACTGATACATTTGCAGGGACAAATGTGATGAGTGTGGTCATTGAAGTTCCGAAGACCATGCTGAATTCATCGGGAAAACTTGGTGTTTGGCTTACCACAAGCACAAAAGAATAAATATCCAATCAAATAACCCGGTTTTTATAAAATAAATTTTAAATAAAATGAGAATGACAGTAAAAAGTATCCTGGCAGTAATTTTAGTTGTAGCAAGTTTTGCCGCTTGCAAAAAGAACAGCAGTGTCGCCAGTACCATACCTCCGGCTCCAGTGTATTTTGACCAGGCAGACCAACAGGGAAGACCCGCCATCAATACAGTTTTTATCAGCGCATCGGGGAAAGACAGTTTTAATACTAGCGTTCCATCCCAAATGGCAGCAACCTTTGGCGCAGAAATGAAAGCAAATTTGTTAGCTGTTAATCCAGGATACACAACAAACCTGCTGACCTTAACAGCGGATCAGTTCATCGGAGTCTTATCAACCGATGTATTAAATGCCTCAACCACAGGTAAAACAACTTTTTATGATGGTACAAACCTTTTAACAGGAAGGGCATTGGGAGATGATGTGATTGATGTCGAACTGACATTAATATTCGGGGGACCAAATGGTAGTTCGAATCCGACGCTGACAAGCGACCATGTGGATGCAAACGACGCTTCATTTTCAGCTGCTTTTCCCTATTTGGCAACACCGCATTAATCCATTATTGACAGAAGGGATGATCATACTTATCCCTTCTGTTTAACAGTAAACCCGTCGAATCAGTGTTGAAAAAGGCACATTCATGAGCATATTTCTTAACTTGTTCCTGCAACCTGAATCAATCTTTACATGAAAAAGGTGCTAATATATCTGGTCCTGGTTTCTTACACGACAGTTCTTGTAAGACCAGCAGTACCTTTTGTTGCAGATGTTATTGCACATACTTTTTGGTATGCGCATCATGTTGCTACTGTTCATTTTGAAAACGGGAGATATCATGTGCATTATCAATACATGAAAGAAGCGCAGAAAAGCTTTCCTGGAAAAAATCAACAGCAAGCAAAAACAGAGGTTTTTATCGCAGATCATTTGCTAGGGAATCGGAAATTCGATCTTGTTTTTTTTCTGATCGACAAAAAATATTTTGAGGATCTGTCCTTCTCAATTCCTCAGGTCAATCCTTTCCAACATTATCCTCCTCCAAAAGGTTGATTTACCTGTCAGGTTTTAACATCCGATCGCTTTTTATACGCATGCCCATTTGTACACGGCAAACACCTAAGAAAGTTGTGATTAATCGCAGGGATGCGTTAGACAGAAAGAGAGCCGTATAATTGGATATTACTTAAATAAAAAAAGCTGGCTTTACCATTTACATTACTAAATTCCAATGAGAAATAGACTCATTATTGGATTACTGTGCATT
>DATGFZ010000399.1:0-3866 GCA_035308805.1 Puia sp.
GATCGACTGGAAAGTGCCCTCCCACCAAACAATTGTTTCAACAAAAGACCTGTTATTGCCGCCATTTGCGGCCTGTAAAAACAATTTTGATTTTGAAGGATGATGTAATTTGACAATATTCCGATTCTTTTTTGCTCAAACACAATGAACAATTTACCAATGCAAAAAATTGTTATCACCGGTGCCAATGGCCAGCTCGGACAGGAACTGCGTGCCGCATCGCAAAACTATGCTCAGTTTGAATTTGTTTTTTTAACGAAAGACGACCTGGAAATAAGTGATGATGTTTCCCTGGAAAAAGTTTTCTCAACAACAGCTCCTTCATTTTGCATCAACTGCGCGGCTTATACGGGTGTTGACAAGGCCGAAATCGAAAAGGAAAAGGCATTTCTTATCAATGCGGAAGCTGTGGGAACCTTAGCAAAGGCCTGTAAAAAATCAAACACAAAACTTATTCATATCTCCACAGACTATGTTTTCGACGGAAACTCATCAACGCCATTAACGGAAGAGGATGGCGTTTCACCCATTAATGTTTATGGTGGGTCAAAATTGAAAGGGGAGCAGCTCGCATTTACACATAATGAGCAGACTATTGTCATCAGGACATCATGGGTGTATTCCGAATTTGGTAACAATTTTGTAAAAACCATGATCCGCCTGATGAATGAAAAGGAATCCATCAATGTAATCAATGATCAAATCGGTTCGCCAACCTATGCAGCTGATCTGGCAGATACGATTCTGCAAATAATCAGTAGCGAAAAATTCATCCCCGGGATATATAATTACAGCAATGAGGGAAGAATAAGCTGGTATGATTTTGCAACAGCAATAAAAGAACTGGTCAATAGTTCCTGCAATATAAACCCCATTCCGACCTCCCAATATCCAACTCCCGCAAAGCGACCGCATTTTTCTTTATTGGATAAAAGGAAAATAAAGGACACCTATCATGTCGCCATAGCCGATTGGAAAGAAAGCCTTGCTGTTTGCATAAACAGGTTATCAAAATAAGTTTTTGATTTACCAGAATGGCCTGGTTTTGGTCTTACATCCTGTAACAATTAATCATTTTATGAGTAAAACAAAAACACTATTTGTATTTCTGACGGGTATGGCAGCCGGAACGGTTGCCGGAATTTTATTTGCTCCGCACCGCGGAGAAAAGACAAGGAAAAAGATTGCCAAAAGAGTCAAAAAGATTGCCGGGCGTGTAACGGATAAAGCCGGGGAAGTTGGTGAACAATTGAAAGATGGTTATGGAACTGCAAAAGATAATTTATCGAAAGCTTTTCAAAATCAGTAAAAACGATCTGAATTCATTCAGGTTTACTTATTCAAGTATGTTTGTGGTGAAGAATAGGTTGCATACCGGTTTCTGCTTCACCTTTCATTCCTGTAACCTTTCCACGGGCAAACGTTTTATTTCTCAGTTTGCGTATTTGAATACGCAATTGCGTGGTAATTTATTCCCGGTAAATTTTTTCCATGGAAGCAATAAAATATGGGATTCAAACCTTTGGCACAAAGCGAATTTTTTTAATCGCTCACAATGATGCCAGGTAATTAAAACTTTTTTTTAAGGCGATTTCCGGATTGGCAACCATATCTTGCTCAACAATAAAATGTTGCACACCCGTTTCTTTGGCCTTGGTAAGAATCGTCTTCAGATCAAGTACACCGCTACCCGCGGTTGTCATGTATGGAAATAATTCGATCCATTGTTTTGCATCGCCACCATCACCAGAAAAACGCATTTTTTTGGACATGTCTTTTACATGAATGAGATGATACCGGTTCTGATAAGATTCCAAAAGGGTCACGGGGTCCGCACCACCGGCAGTTGTCCAGTAAAGATCCATCTCAAAAAATACGAGAGAAGGATCGGTTCCGTCCAGGATGAGCTTCAATGGAATTTGTCCGTCGACCGCTGTCAGTCCATATCCGTGATTGTGATAAGCAAATTTTACTCCTGCGTTTTTCGCAGCCTCACCTATTTTATTGAATGCTTCGGCCATTTTTTTATAATCATCCAGTGTTTTTCGTTTTTCATCCGGTATGGCAGGCAGAACTACATATTTTGCTCCCAGTGTGTGTGCCGCTTCACCCAATTTATCCATCCTCATTTGTAAGGTATCCAGGTCGGTGTGCATCGACGGTACGGTAATTCGATTATTGTCAAGCATCGTTCTTATTTCAGCCGCTGTACGACCAAAATAGCCGCTTCCTGAAAAACCCAGTGCCGGTGTTATTGAATCCCAGCGTTTCTTTGCGCTTTCCGTACTGAACGGATATGGTCCGTAAAGTTCTGCTTCTTTATATCCGATTCCGGCAAGCATCGAGAGCGCGCCGGAAAAATCATTTTCAAGTAATTTTGGCAGGGAAAAAAATTGTATCCCGATATTATTCAGCAGCCCCCACCTTTTTAATAATGCTTTGGGAAATAAAGCGGCAGCAGCGGATATTACCAGGCTCTTCTTGAAAAAATTGCTCCTGTTCATACTGATGTTGATTAACGAGTGGAAGACTAAGTTACAAAATTGCCAGTGAGCTTTTCAGTAAATCTTCATTTCCGGACTGCCTTGTTCCGGCAGATTTTCGCAGAACCATTCAAACGAACTGTTGTATTTTTAGCCTATAATAATCAACATACCATGTTTGTAAATGCAATTGAGGAAGTTGGCAAATTTACGAGGCCGGTTTATACCATTTCCAGAATCTACAACCAAACGATCATTAATCCTGGTGCGGCCACGCTTTTTTTTGTAAATGAAAATGGCGTTGCAGTTACCTGTAAACATGTTATTGACCTCATCGGTAACCGACAAAATATAAATGCCCAATACAATAATTATGTAAGTGAAAAAGCAGCAATAGGGAAAAACCAACACAATAAAAGAATAACCGAACTGGCTGCAAAATATAATTATAAGTCAGATTCAATAGTTCAGCTAAATGAAATGTTTGTCGGGGTAACTACGGATGCCACTTTAAGTTACCGGTGGGTTAATCATCCAAAATATGATCTTTCAATAATTATTTTTGACAATTTTAAAAACCCCGCCTATCAGTCTCATGCCATTTTTTTAAAAGACACTTCTGTATTGAAGCAGGGAAAAAATCTTTGCCGTCTTGGTTATCCGTTTCCTGAATTTACCAATTTCCGGTACAATGAAGCAGAAGATATGATTGAATGGACGAGTGACGGGAAAATCGAGACACCGCGTTTTCCGATCGATGGAATGCTGACACGTCACTTGGGGAGTGAGGACGGAACAATCATTGGGCTTGAATTGAGCACGCCCGGTTTGCGCGGCCAAAGCGGGGGACCTTTGTTTGATGAACGCGGATCAATTTGCGGAATGCAGAGCAGTACGAGTCATTTGCACCTGGGATTTGACATGAAAAATTTCGAATACAGGACCGGGGGCAAAATGATCAATGTGACTAACCAGCCTTTTTTGCATGTTGGTCATTGTGTACATGCAAGCGTTATAAAAGGATTTTTAGCAGAGAATAATATTAAATTTTACGAAGGATAGGGGTTGTTTTGCCAGCTCCTTATTGGTATGTTCGGACCTGACTTTTTTCAAATCAGTGTGAATTAAATACCTTTAGCCAATAACTCCAAAATAATGAAATACCGGATCATCTTTTTCTCAGCAGCAATTGTTTTTTTTCTAGCCTGTAATACAAAAAGCGCAGAAGAAAAACCATCGATCAGTTTGAATGGAACCTGGCAATTGCTTGCAGGCATTTCCATTACCAGGGGCGACAGTGCTTTTACTGATTATACCAAAAAGCAAAAAATGATCAAGATCATTAATGATTCTCACTTTGCTTTTTTAAAACATGATGTAAAC
>DATGFZ010000400.1:0-7143 GCA_035308805.1 Puia sp.
CCGGCTTATGCACTGCTCGAAGGTTTATTCATTGGTGGCATTTCTGCAATTGCCAACAATGCATTTGCAAAAAATTATCCGGGTATTGTTACCCAGGCAGTGTTATTGACGTTTGGTGTGGTGATTGCTATGTTTATTTTATATCGTTTCAGAATTATAAAAGCAACAGAAAAATTCAAAGCAATTGTTGTATCAGCCACTTTAGGTGTTGCGATATTTTATTTGCTTGCAATGGTTTTGCGTTGGTTCAGCATTGATATTCCTTTTTTGCATGAAGGTTCCGGAATAGGCATTATTTTTTCTTTGGTTATTGTCGGGATAGCCGCGCTTAATTTAATTCTTGATTTTGATATGATAGAACAGGGTGTTGCCATGGGAGCGCCAAAATATATGGAATGGTATTGTGCATTCGGGTTGATGGTAACCATAGTTTGGTTGTATATCGAAATTTTGCGTTTGCTCATGAAAGTCGCAAGCAGAAGATAAACCCCGCAAAAGACTATTTAAAAATCCCGAGTCGTTGCTCGGGATTTTTTATTGCCTTAATTTTTTCCTTCTATTTTTTGTTGACCGGCTCCCCAATTCTTTCAAACGCCCATTGCCGGCATGCATAGGCAAAGCGCCGGGCCTCAATGCCCTTTTACTATAAACAGGGATTGACATGATCCCTGGCAATGCTGGGTTCTTTTTTTCTAATGTTATAAAATCTCCGTTTGGACAATTACAGCCAACTTCCCACTATTGCTTCCGGTGCATTTGGTCCAAGCCTCTTTCTTCTTTTTGCAACTTTAGATATTTGTACCAACATGGTAATAAACATCAACGGAATAAATAAAAATGTCAATGGGGGAATTCCCAACATGGAGATCCATTTTCCACCATACATTTTTTGCATCGGGCGTTTTAATCTCAATGCGATCAAATACATACTCGGAACAATGATCAATGTCATAAAGAACGCAAAGGCAAGGCCGAAGATGATCGTCCATGACAAAGGCTTCCAGAAAACAGCGCTATCGCCGCCAAAGAAAATATGTGGATTTAATTCTGCGAATAATCTTATAAAATCAATATTAAAACCAATTGCTAACGGGATGAGTGCAAGTATTGCAGCAAGCGCCGTTAGCAATACCGGAATGATGCGCGTTTTCCCAGCCTGGATAACTGCCTCACGTATGCGTAGCCCGCGGCTATGTAATTCATCGGCAAACTCAATTACCAAAATCCCATTCTTCACCACAATACCGGCCAGTCCAACGATTCCAAGACCGGTCATTACTACAGATATTTCCATCTTCGTGATTCCAAAGCCCAGCAATACTCCAATAACGCTGAAAATAATTTCAGTCAGAATAATCACTGATTTACTTATTGAATTGAATTGCAGAACAAGAATAAATAGTATCAGCATCAAAGCAATTAATAAAGCTTTACCAAGAAATGCTCCGGTCTCTGCCTGTTGTTTTCCTTCACCGGTCTGGGTAATAGTTACTCCATCTTCTTTTCCCTGAAATTCGTCAATTGCCTTTTTGATATCAACATTAACTGCCGTTGGTGTATATCCCTGCGTGGTAAGAACATTGGAATACAAGGTGATAACTCGTTTCAATGCCTTTCTTTTTATGCTTCCATAAGTACTCGTGTAATCGACAGTTACCAAATTGCTGATGGGAATATTTTTAAATCCACCTGTTGCCAGATCCCGAAAATAAATTCTCATGTTCAACAAATCGGTCAGGCTCTTTCTTTGCAGGACATTATTGCGCAGCTGAATTTTATACTCGTCTTTATTATCTTTTATTTTTGATAATTCGTTCCCAAAAAGCGCTGTACGAATCTGTTGCCCTATCTGGGCGGTCGAAACGCCTTCAATCATAGCGCGCTGACGATTTATGTTCAACGTTATTTCCGGGTTGGTCAGATCAACATCCATCTTTAATTCCTCCACTCCCGGAATTTGGGCGGAATCAAGATAATTTTTTAAAGCAATCGCCGTCTTTGTTAAGTTGTCAAAATTATCACTTGCTATTTCAATATTAATTGGCGGATCCGTTGGCGGGCCATTTTGTTCCTGGTCAACTGAAATAGTTGCACCGGGAATTCCTCTTAGGTTAGCACGAATGGAATCCAGATAAGGTGCAGTTGATTTACCATGACGTTTTTCGTATTCAACAAATGAAACTTGCACTCTGCCAAGTTCGGGGTGCGTGCTTCTGTCACCACTGTTTGGGTCATTCGCACCAATTGCGACATTCGAAATAACGCTTTCAACCAGCGGATTTAATTTTCCTTTTTCAGGGTCTATGCCAAGCACATTATAAACACGCCCTTCCAGATCACGGGTTATAGAATCTGTATAATCAACATTGGTACCTACGGGAAGTTTCAGGTAAACAAAAATATAGTTCGGATCTCCTTTCGGAAAAAATACAACAGGGACTTTTCGCGCACCAATAAAAACAATTGAAAACACCAGCAACAAAAAAGTGCAGAATAAAAGCCATGCTGGTCGCCAGCCTTTCAATGCCCAACGCAGCAATCTTTCGTAATGACTCATTATCCACGGAAGCATCCTGTTTTGAAAAGCGTGTATCATCCCGTCAAAAATATATTTATTCAACACCATTAATATGGCGAAAAGTATTAACAGATTTCCGAAAAAAGTTGCATCTTTCAGATCCAATAAAATGCCTACCCCTAAAAAGATCCAGAACAATGGTTTTTTAAATACATCTGATTTCTTCGTTTTCCCATCGCCTTCGGGATGGTTCATGAAATCAACTGCAAACACCGGGTTCATTATAAATGCAACGATCAACGAAGCCGTCAGCGTGAAGATGAGCATAGCAGGAAGATATATCATAAACTTTCCAATAATACCCGGCCAAAACAATAATGGAAAGAATGGAGCGAGAGTTGTCAGGGTTCCTGCGAGCACGGGAACAAACACTTCCCCCGCTGCAATTTTAGCAGCGATGGTTGATGTGATTTTTCCCTGTCCCTGCATAAAGATACGATGGGTGTTTTCAATCACCACGATTGCGTCATCCACTATAATTCCCAGGCCAAATAAAAGGGCAAAAAGCACAATGAAGTTGAGCGTTACATGGCCACCAATTATGAGGTCTGCTGCGGGCAAAAACACAAATGCAACAAACATACTCAACGGAACAGAAAGAGCCACAAAGAACGCATTCGTAACCCCCATAAAAAACATCAGGATCAACAGTACGAGCACAAAACCAATTACAATGGAATTGACAAGATCATTGAATGAGGTGCGCGTGTTCTTGCTTAGATCCCCGGTGATAACCATTTGGAGATCTTTCGGAAACTGTTCCTGCATTTGTTTCACTGCATCCTTTACCCCGTCTGATGTTTCGATCAAATTTTCACCA
The DNA here is from genome assembly GCA_035308805.1 of Puia sp. Taxonomy (GTDB): domain Bacteria; phylum Bacteroidota; class Bacteroidia; order Chitinophagales; family Chitinophagaceae; genus Puia. Next base: position 3,399 of record DATGFZ010000400.1, read on the forward strand.
CTGCGTTTAATGATGTTTAAGGTGATCACATTTTTACCCATCAGCCTTGCATAGCTCTCACTTTGTTTAACGGTGTCCTTTATCTCAGCTATATCTTTTAAATATATCGGATTGCCTGTAGAATTTCTCAAGACAATCTGCGCAATATCAGAGGCAGTTTTAAATTGCCCTTTGATCTGTAAAGTGCGTTTCATATTTCCCACATCGAGCAAACCGCCGGTGATATCAACATTTTCATTGGCAACAGCAGTCGCTATATCACTGAAGGTAATATTCGCGCTTTGCATTTTAAAGTTGTCAATGTTGATCTGAAATTCCCTTTCGGGGGCACCCACTTCATCCACACGATTTATCTGCGACAATTCTTCCAGTTTATCTTTCAGATCATCAGCATATTTTTTCAAACGTTGCATATCATAATCACCGCTCACGTTTACATACATAATCGGCTGATCGGAAAAACTCACCTCAAGCACATTTGGTTGCGTGGTTAAATTTGTTGGCAGATCTGTTTTTGCTTTGTCGACAGCGTCTTTGACTTTTTGCACAGCAACATCCGTTTTCACATCTGTTTCAAACTCTACAATAATGGCAGAATAATCTTCAACTGATGTACTCGTAACTTTATTGATCTTTGCACCCGTGATCCCTTTGATCTGTTTCTCAATCGGGCGTGTAACCAGATTCTCAATATCTTTAGGCGAGTTGCCAACATAGGTTGTCTGCACGTAAATTGTCGGAATAACAATGTCCGGAAACTGCTCTTTCGGCGTGGTCAAAAAAGTATAAGCACCCATGGCAGAAACAATGATCATCAGCAAATAAATTGCAGTTTTATTATTTATCGCCCAGTTGGTGATTACAAATCCTTTTATCTTTCCTTTAAAATTTTCTAATGCGCTCATACAATTAGTTAATTATTTTGTAGTCATCTATGGTAAATTCATGCAGCGTTGTTGCATCGCATTCCTGTAGGAGAACAATTCATTCAGCACTTTGCCTCTCATGACGAGCAACGGTCTTCATCCTTTACCTTATCTTATGGATATTACTCTTTAATTTCATCAGCAAATCAGGATATTATTTCATTCAGCCCGCTTAGATGGTAATCGGCTGTCCATCGTACAATCCCTGGACGCCATCTTTTATGATCACATCGCCTACCTGCAACCCGTTTTTTATTTCAACCTTATCATCATAAAGTTCCCCGATTTGCACCATGCGTTTTTTCGCGATCAAACGACCCGCTTCTTTTGCAGCAACCAGAACATATTTTCCTTTCTCATCATTTTGCACCGTATTTATAGGGACACTGATCACATTCGAGGCAGTGTAATCCTGGATTTTTATCAAAGCAATCTGATTTGGATGAAAATCTTTATCGTAAGGAATTTTTGCTTCTATGGTGTAACTGCGGGTATTCGGATCAATCAGTTTTCCTGCAACTGTGACTTTTACATTAAGTGTTTTGTTATTTAACTCGGGTAAAACAACTTTTACATTGCTGCCAACACGAACGCTGCCTAAATAATTTTCAGGCACCTGGGCAACGGCTTTTAAATTTTGAGTGTTGACTATGCGTATTTGTGGAGTTGTCGAACCGGATACAACTCCAGTAAAGACTTCACCCATTCTAACATTGACCTGATCTGCAATACCATCAATATCTGCTGTAACATTGGTAAGTTCAATTTGCTGTTTGATGATATTAATTTGCTTTTGTGCCTGGTCAACATTATTTTTTGCATTGATCACATCGACCTGCGTTCCAATATTTTGATTCCACAGATTTTCTCTTCTGTTGTACAGATCCTGCGCATAGGCCAACTGAGTTTCAGACTGGTCTAATTGTTTTTTTAATACAGCATCGTCAAGCTTTAATAGTAGTTGCCCTTTTTTAACGGCGTCGCCGTTTTTTACATAAATAGCGGTAACCAAGCCGCCGGCCCCGTTACGCGGAGCAACATAGGAAATATTAAGTGCGTCGATTTTGCCCTGCAAATCAATATAATGAGTAAAACTACCGGCAGCCAGTGTATCAAGGGCCACCAATTTTGTTTTTTCCTTTTTTGCTACTGTCGTATCGATCTTGGCAATATCGTCTTCCAGCAACTGGATATCACTGTTCAACTTTGTTTGCTGGTTTTTTAATTTATCTAACGCCGCCTTCTTTGCACCCAGGTCAGATTTGTCTTCTTTTGTTGCAGTACCTGCACCGCATGAGCACAGGAAAATGATCCCTGCAGCGATACCTATATTTATTATTCTTTTCATATTAAACGCTTTGTCAGTTATTTTAATATTTTAGTTTGCCAATTGCTTTTTGATAATCCACTTTTGCAACTACCGCGTCATACAGTGCATTGATATAATTTGTTTGTGCGGTGATCAGATCTGTTTGCGCATTGGTGATGTCTGTGTTCGATGCAAGACCAGATTCATACTTCTTTTTTGTTTGATTGTATACCGATTCAGCTAGTTTCATATTTTGTTTTTGAAAATCAACAGTCGAAATATCCGATCGGAATTTATTTTGCGCTTGAGCGACATCATTATCTATAGAATTTTTTAGATTATCAATCTGGTTTTGTGTTTGAATTAACTGCAGTTTTGCTTTTTGCAGGTTCGCATCCTTTGCAAAGCCACTAAAAATAGGAACATTGATGGTTACTCCTGCGTAAGAGGTAGTAAACCACATTCCTTCTTTATTAAAAAAGTTGTAGGTATTGCTATAGGAATTTTTTTGGTAAGAAGCATTTAAGTTTACTGTTGGATAATAAACGTATTTGTATCGTTTCACGTTGTATTCATTCAGCTTTTGGTTAATCAATAATCCCTGGTAGTCGTTTCGGTCATCGTATTTGTAAGTCGTATTTTCAAGCACCCCGCTTTTTAAGTCGTCTTCTGTAAAATTATCAGTGAGCACTACAGAATCTTTTACGGGCATCCCCATTAAATATTTCAACCCAAGATAACCGTTGTCAATCGTAGTTTGTGCCGATTGTTTCTGGGTTTGCAGATTTGCCAGTTGAACGGATGCTTTGTCGACATCTAACTTTTCCTGGAAACCATTGTCAAACATGGCTTTTGTATCATGCACCAATTTTTCAGCCCGCGCAATATTTGCATCAAGTTGCTGCATTTGGGTCCTGCTTACCACAAGTTGATAATATATTTTGTAAATATTCACGGAAATATTTTCTTCAGTAATGTCAATTGCCTTTTGGTAATAATCTATGGATGCTTTTCTTGCCTGCAAACCCACAAAAACTTGGCCGTCGAACAATGTTTGTGTTAATTGCAATGAGCCGCCAGCACTATATTTTTGGTATAATGAGAATGGGAATACTGCCGGACTTCCTGCAGGTAATGTTATCGGGTTGCCATTCCCATCTTTTACGCCCTGGTTTACAAGCACGCCATATATTGCCGGGGTAATAAAATCACTAACGGGTTGCACGGGGATATTGAAATAATCAGTTGTTGTTCCCGTTGCACTTATTGTTGGTAATGCTCCAGCAGTTGTTGCTTTATTACTCTGCTGCTGGATTTGCAGATCGAGTAATGCATTTTTTACCTGCATGCTGTTTTTCCTGGCATAATCCAAACATTGTTGAATTGAGAATTCATGAACCGCAGGTGTTTGAGCATAGGTCGCAATATGAATATTCGTCAATAAGATAGCTATTATTATTTTTCCCATATTATTCATACAATCCATGTTTATTTTTTTGGACATTTTTCT
>DATGFZ010000401.1:0-6763 GCA_035308805.1 Puia sp.
TTTAACAGGTATTTTCTAAGAAAATATGTGTAAGGATTAAAGTATAGACCAGAGGGCCATAAAAAATCGCCTTTTGAATCTATAAAATCTGGTGTATTGGGTGGTAGAACATGTTGTGCCAAATAAGTCTCATCAGTCGTCGGTAATTTACTATTATCTGCCACATAATTTATTGAGATGGATGATTTGAATTTTCCATTATCTGATACATTATTTAAATTGAGATTTAAAGATCCCCGATTATCAATAAAATCACCAGGATAGACTGTGCCATTTTTCCTGTAATTCCCACTTATCAGATATTGCGTGTTTTTATTCCCACCGGATATTGAAACCTGGGTATTTAAAGTATTGGCTGTACCACCAATCAGTTTTTTTTGCCAATCCGTATATTTAGTGGTATCCCATGCTACCAGATCAGGTGCACTGTTTATATCAGGAGTTAGACTGTCATTGGCAAAAGCTTGTTCCCTCATTTCCAAATATTGCTTGGTATTGAGTAGCTTCATAAAGTGATCCGCTTTTCCGCCGCCGGCCGAGAAACTCACACCAATTTTGGTTTTTCCAATTCTTCCTTTTTTAGTAGTAATAAGAATTACGCCATTAGCGCCACGGGAACCGTAAATTGAAGTCGCGTCTGCATCCTTTAAAATGCTGATACTTTCAATATCCAAAGGATTAATAAAGTTGAGAGGGTTTGATAGGTCGGAATTGAGCGTTATATTATAACCTAGGCCTATAGCACCTCCTGCAAATGTATAGGGTACTCCATCAATGACATATAAAGGATTTGTAAAATTCGCAATCGAGTTCTGACCCCTGATTTGTGTCGTGAAACCCGCGTTGGGGTTGCCGGAGCTTTGCGTAATAGTTAGTCCGGGTACTAGTCCTTCCATCGCAAAAGCCGCATTGGTGACCGGTTGACTTTCAAGTTGTCCGCTGGTTACGATATTTACGTCCCCTGTCGCAAGTCTTTGAGTTGTAGTTCCATATGCAATAACCTGTACCTGATCAAGCTGGTTTGTACTATGAATTAAGCTGATATCAAAACTATCCTGTCCGTTTAGTTTGATTTCCTTACTTAAATACCCAGTAAAAGAAATAATGAGCACGGCATTTGGACCAATATTTTTTAATTCAAAATTCCCATTGGCATCCGTTGATGTTCCCTTTCGGGTACCCTTGACCGTTATAGAAGCTCCCGATAACGGAGCGCCGGTGGAATCAGTGACGCGGCCATGCACATCGACCGGTAAAAGGTTGGCTGAATCCGGTTTCTTTTTTTCCTGTATATAGATGGCATTGTTGCTCACCGAAAAGGTGACGGGCAGGTTTTTAAAACAGGTCTGCAGGACATTTTCCACCGGCTCATTGGTAGCTTCGATATCAATGTTGCCTGCCTGTTCCAGGAGCTTTGCGTTAAAGAAAAATTGGAAGCCGGTCTGTTTATTGATCTCTTTAAAGATCTTTTGCAGCGGGGCATTTTTTTCGTGTATGGTCACCCGCTGGGAGAACCCCGATGCCTGCACCTGCAGGAGCCCTGCAAGTAAAATAAATGTGGTGAGCTTCATGATCCTCAGCGTTTTGGTACAAAGAGCCATTAAATCCATAACTTTGTTTTAGTTTGGGTTAAACAATAAGCAGTCCTCGAAAAATTGTTCTCATTGGGTTAGCCCAAATTCCCCGGAAGTGTTGCAAGCGCTTCCGGTTTTTGTGCTCCCCTGTTTGCAAAGGCTAAGGCATTACGATTACTTTTTTTCCATCGATTTTGAAATGTACGTTCGCTCCCTCCATGATCTTCAGCACTTCCGACAGGTTGCTGCTCCGGCTCACGATCCCAAAGAATCTGTCTGTGGGGATCTTGCTTCCGTATTCGATATCCGCGTCATACCACCTGGCGAGTTCATTCATGATGGTTTTCAGGTCCGTTCCGTTAAATTCGAAGGAGCCGTTCTTCCAGGCCATGACCTCGTCCAGGTCAATACCTGTTTTTATCTGTGCATCCCCGTTAGTCCTGTCTACGATCGCCTGTTCGCCGGGCTTCAGCATATGAGCACTGTGCCTGTCTCCTGAGCTAATGCGAACACTTCCTTCCAACAGGGTGGTCCGTATATTATTTTCGTCCGCATAACCGCTGATATTAAAATGTGTGCCCAGCACTTCTATCTCTACCTTATTCACCTGCACGCGGAATGGTCGTTTCGGATCCTTAGCCACTTCAAAATATCCTTCACCAGTAATGCTGACCTCGCGGTCTTTCCCTGCAAATGCCACGGGATAGGTCAGCGAGGATTCGGCGTTCAGCCATATCCTTGTTCCGTCGGCAAGGGTGATATCCACTACCCTGCTTCCCCTGGGATTGGTAAGCGTATTGTAAATCGTTTCCTTTGGTTGTCCGTTATCGTTATACACGATGCTTCCTGCTCCTTTTTTTTCGAGCTCTGCTGATCCCTGTTTTTTCATGATGCCATTGCCGAGACTGTCCAAAAATATTTTTTGCCCGTTGGCAAGCGCGATCGTGGCGCGGTTCGATGCCGGCGCTTTGATATCCTGTTTGCCTGTTTGAGTTACCGTTTCCTGAGGTATGGGTCTGCTCTCTTTGTAAAAATAAACACCGCAGGCAATAAGCAATATGGCAGCCGCTGACCACCATATTGTACGGGCGCGTATAGATCTGATTGTTGGCTGCTTTTTCCCGGTTTTATCTATACCGGTAACTTTTTGCAGTAAAGCACCGTAATCGTATTCTACAAAGAATTGACCTGGCTCCTGCTCAGCTATTTGATCTTCAATGACCTTTTCAAACACTTCCTTATGATCGTTTAGATTTAGCAATACCCTGAATTCTTCACTTTCTTCGATGCTGAGAGCATTTCCACAATATTGCCGGAGCAGGTATTTGATGCGCGCTTCGTTCATGAAAATTTAATCTATTCATAATCTAAGAAACCCCGAAAAAGAAAAAGTACAACCCGCGGCAAAAAAAAATTTTAGTAAAAGGCCGAGCTGAACAAAATGGCGAGCATGAGTAGTCCTCTTCTTGTCAGAAATGCGCGGATATCTTCTCTGGCATCGCCTAAGGTTTTTTTTACCGTGGATAGGGTTATCCCGAGGCGGTCTGCAATTTCATGATGTTTCAATCCTTCTTCGCGGCTGAGGAGGTATACCTGACGGCGGCGGTCTGGCAGCGCATCAATCGCTTCGGCGATCGCGTGTTTTAATTCATTGTAAAGAGATTCGTCGCCCCGAGTGCTTTCTTCCGCACTGTATTGCAATTGCCCAAAAACTCTTGTTTCAACTGCCTTTCGCCGGAGAAAATTATAGCCTTCGTTCGCGCCCACCCGGAATATCCAGGCCTTTACGTTTTGAATCCCGGGCAGTTTATCGCGGTTTATCCAAACGCGGATAAAGGTATTTTGCACGAGTTCTTCGGCATTTGTCGGCGATTTGGTCAGCGTGGTAAAATAAGCATGCAGGCGGGGACCATAGGCGTAAAAGAGTTTGGCAAAAGCATCCTCATCGCCTTCGGCTATCTGCTCAAAGAGCAGGTTGTCGTCGTATGTATTGGAATTTTCCAAATTTTATTACAAGCCCAGTAAAAATAGGAAAAACATGGCAATTGGATACGTTAATACACTTAGACGGGCATTCCGGTTATACATGACAGTTATATTATTTTTGAATATATTTAGTAAATGAAAATAACTACGGAACATATCCGGGCCAGTTTCCGGGTCGCAAAAAAAGTATATGAATCGCGCGGTGAATACAGAAAGACCGATGGGAAAAATGAACTCGTGGACATCCACGGAATGAATGAGCATTCCGCGACCAATTATATCCGCATATTTGACCAGATGATGAAGGGAAAAGTATTTAAAAAAACCATGAGCGTGGAATCTTTTAAATACTTCCTGGATCATATTTTCGCAGCATACGGCCCGACGAAGCTTTCCTTAGCCTTGTCAGCACTTCAACAACATATTGTTTATCTCGAAGAGGTCCAGGATACCAATTTGGGATTCTTTATCCGCTTGAAGATGTCATGGTCGAAAGAATTTTTGATGTTTCGTTGGTGCAGGGAAGAATATGAAATATGCAAGGTGATCTGCGATGTTAGCGAGGAAAATGAAATGCCAAAATCCACTTCTCACGCAAACGTTACCCGAAGTAAAGGATTAATGGAGGAGAATTTATTTATATGTAATAGATAGAATTTGATCGGACAACAAAGGATTTTTAGTTTTATAGGGTCAGGATATTTTGAGCTGCTGGGTGAAGATCATCTAGCAGTTTTTGTTTTGCTAAAGGTAAGGATTCGACAAACGTTTGCATTGGGGTTTTTCCATAGCAATACCTGCCGCTGTGTGGTCTTTCGCGATTGTAGTGCTCAATCCATTCATCAAGATCTTTCTGCAATGATTCCAGGCTATCGTACAGTTTTCTCCGGAATGCGACAGCATAGAATTCGTCCTGCATGGTCCGATGTAATCGTTCGCAGATACCATTGCTTTGGGGATGGCGGACCTGAGTCTTGCTGTGTTCAATACCTTCGATTTTAAGGTAAAGTTCATACATGTGATGGTCAGGTTTTCCCTTAAACTCTGTGCCCCGGTCAGTTAAGATCCTGAGCAGTGGTATTTGCTGATCTTCAAAGAATGGCAGTACACGATCGTTCAGCAGATCTGCAGAGGTAATGGCGTTTTTATGGTCATATACCTTGGCAAAAGCGACCCGGGTGTAAGTGTCAATAAGGTCTGCTGATAAATCCGACCTACTCCTTTGATGGTTCCTACATAATAGGTATCCTGAGAACCCAAATATCCTGGATGTTCCGTTTCAATTTCACCAAAGGCTTCTTTCTTTTCCTTCTTGCGCTCTAGAGCCATCAATTGTGCTTCCGTAAGGATTAAACCTTCCTGGGCCACACGCGCTTCTAATGCTTTTAAGCGCTTGTCAAAAACTTCCAGGTCATGACGCAACCAAATATATCGGACACCTGGTGCTGAAATAAAGATTCCTTGTTTACGAAGTTCGTTACTGGCTCGAAGTTGACCGTAGGCAGGATAATCAATGGCAATCTTCACAATAGCCTCTTCCACAGAAGGATCTACCCGGTTCTTGATGTTTGGTTTTTTGCGACTCACTTCTTGAAGGGCATTTTCACCACCTGTATCGTACAGTTGTTTTATCCTGTAGAAACTATCACGACTGTAGCCCATTACTTTGCAGGCTTCTGATACATTTCCTAAATGCGCTGCTAAATTTAGCAGACCTACCTTAGTTTTGATTAATTTAGTTTCTTGATTCATGATCTGACATTTTTGGGGTTGATTAATAAGTGTGGTTACTTAAAATTAATCCCATTTGTCAGATCAAATCCTAACTTCTACATTTATAATCTTGACCAAAATCCATTTTCGGAAAAAAATAAATTGTAGTACTTATTAACGCCTAAAATATTTTATTATCATCTTTTAATCCTCATTATTTTCATATTTAACTCTAGGATAATAGTTTTTATATTTTATTCCAAAAAAGTGATTGCCAGGTAAATTTTTTATGAGGTGGAATTCGGTTATTAAACCATTTTCTTTTTCAATATTGCTACTTGGTCTTTCATTAAATTCAAATTTATATTCCCATTTCATACCAAGGCTAGATATACTGTTTATAAACAACAATGCTTGTTCGTATGTTGAAAGCTGTGCTCTGAATGTTTTACCATAAAAATATTTTTGTTCGGAGTTAATAAACTTACTCTCACTTAAGAATTTATAACTTTGAAAAAGATGCCTAAAGTAGTGCCCTAAACGATGCTGGTGTCCCCCATAATATTTCTCATATTGGTTATCTGAAATTATTTTTTTCGCCTCTTCTGAAAGTTCGTCATGATTGTTTAAATGCTTTCTGTGAACATAAACTTCTTCAATTAATTTACGAAGATTTTTTAGATCCAAAGATTTCATATTTTCCCAAAGTTCATAACGATCTCTGTTCTCCCTTTTGGGTTTCAATTTTATATACGCTAATAGCCGATAATAATATATACTATTATATTTCTTTTGAAACCTATTTCGCAAGACGGATTCACCATCCAGGCCAACTCCAAAAAAAACAATCGAATAAGATATATCGATAATGGCAAGCTCTATAATATTCGCTTTAAATTTTTTCTCTTTTTTAATATTTTCAAGTCTTAGCTTATACTTTGTGTTTAAATAATCATCCGGATTATTTGAATTTGAAAATTTTTTTACGTCGCGATAGCATTCAATAAATTCATTAAAAATATCCCTCATCACCTTTCTATTTTCCGAAGTAATAAATTCTCTCCCATCAAACTTTTTATAATTTAACTCGCTAACATTCTCTCTATGTAATTTAATTAATTCAAAGAAGTGATTTTCAAATCTTTCTTTTTTAAAGGATTCTCTTTGGTCACGCAACGTTATAAAAAGAAGAAGTACTCCGACAAGCGAAAATAAAGTTCCTACAAGGCCTCCAATAAAATCGCCTATTTCTCCTGTAGCTGCTATGTCAGGCGCTTGTAGTTTATTAGCAATTGAAAAATGATCATTTATTTTAATAAAAAAAACAATCATAATTGCAATTCCAATACAAATCAGAAGTATTGAAATATATCACTCCCCATATTCGAGACCAAAAGGTTAGTGAGTTAAGTTAAGATTTGTGGTTTCAATTTCTTTTTTCATGCTGCTTTTTTAAAATATTCCTGATATCGTTTATTTGGTGATTGCTT
>DATGFZ010000402.1:0-14320 GCA_035308805.1 Puia sp.
TCTCCCCGACCATTTCTTCCACGTTTTCGATACCATGGGTTTCTTTTTTTGCCCATTTTGCCTTCTCTGCAGAAAAAGCAATCCCATGCATGTTATCGGAAAGAATGTCGCGCAATTTTTCTTTGGCAGTTACAACAGCCACCTGTCTCCCGGCATTTGCAGCCGCCGCTAAAATTGTTTCTGATCTCAGGTATTCGGCGGCATTCATCATCACTTCTGCATCTTTCTTTTCATCATAAAAAAAATTTCCACAGATTCCATGAACTGCCGGGGTGACGCCAGTCACGATGGATGTGTTATTTACATTGGTGAAAGAAGGTAATGCATCTCGCACCAAGCTGCGATGACCATGCACGATCATTTTTTTTAAATTCGGGATTTTGTCTTTGGCAAGTGCAGCATCATAATATTCATCCGCCGAGCCATCCATGCATACGACAACAATTGGTTGAGCTGGGGGACGGTAAGTAGTTCCATTTACAGAAAATGATTTTGTTGAAATGCTCATGCTGAATGACTTTAAACAACGGTTGATTCTGCAAAAAGGGAAGATAAATGTTTTTTTTATTCCGCAATATGAAATTGCTATTAACAAAGAATTGAAAGTGTGCTACATTCATTTAGGCGCTGCGTAAATAAAATGAAATCCGCGCCAATTATTGCCCTTTAATGGTAATCGTTTTAGAAATAAGATTGCCGGTTTCGGTAATGCCCATAATAATGATGGAATATACACTCCTGGCATCTGCATTAAAAAAAGATTGTGTTGCATTTCCTGTTTTGTCGGTGAGTACATTGGCATTCCAGTATAAAGTTTCCCTTTTATCCGGAGCAGATGATTTTTTTATTTCTTTCTTATCATAATCCGGAAATGGGAAATTAACCTCTTTAAAATATCCTTTTGGATAAATGGTGGAAAGACCCTGGCTATTTATTTGAGAAACTTGTTTTCTGTCGTTTGTTGTATTAATGAGGATGACACCCCCTGCCCCCTGCATTCCATACATTGCTGTCTGGGGACCTTTAAGTATCTCAATAAAATCAACAATGGAAGGATCAACCGCTTGAAGAAATGTTTTAACATCCGAGGAAAGCGTTAATATGACGCCATCCATGACTACGAGTGGTTGTACATTGTAAGAACCCCCGAGGGTCATGGTACTCATCCCCGCATTGAAACCCGCAACGTTTTGAACGGCATTGACAAGCGCATTTCTGTCGCCATTGCTTAAATTTTCGGACGTTATGATGGTTGAGAACTGATTAACCCGTTTGCTTTTATCATAGCTTGCCCCTGTATTTCTTTCACCTTTGATTGTAACAGCCTTTAATGCGTTTTCCTTTCCATAAAATGAAGTGTCTTCCAGGAGATGTGTTTTAAAATTGCGTATCACCGTAACTTCAGACTGGTCGAATTTTCTTTTTAAGTCGTGTGGCGTATTGAAATGCGGGAAACCCGGGACGTCCAGTATCACTTTTCCTTCTTCAGCCTGCCCTTTTATGTTGGTAAGCTTTAGATTAAACTGTGTGCCATCATAATAATCGGGTAATTGAATAATAAAATAACCATTGCCGTTTGTGGTGTCAATTTTAAAAATTCGCTTATCTTCTGAAAAAAGATTTACGATATAATTTTTCAGGGGTTCATTTTTCTTGTTTACTATTTTTCCTTTAATATCTAAGAGAGTGCTGTCTTCAGGATGAAGCGGAGAACTCATCGTTATTTGGCTGTCGCCATACCTCCATTGGGGATAAAGATCTTTTTGAGTGAGCAGGATCAGGTCGATTTCCGCCGGAGAAAATTGTTTCTCATGTCCGTTTCGGGCAGCTTCGAATAATTGCGTTTCATCGCGCAGCACATCCGGAATACCAGCCGCGAATCTACTGTCTGTTGCAGAAACTGTAAACAGGGCAGCCATGGGACGATGATCCACAGGCAGAACGTTGATATTCAGTTTGACCTTTTCTCTTGGTTCATAATTCGGTTTATCCGTAGAAGCTACTATGCGATTGCTATCGCTGTTGACATTGACATAAATATTCCGCTGGCTGAGGACACGATCCTGATCATCAAATAAAAACAAAGTTGCTATGCCTCCCGGGAAATTGTTTTTTGGGATATTTACCTCATACATATCTGTGCCGTTTGCAGCAAAACATAAACTATCGCGGCTTATTCCTAAGATATAGGTTGTTTTATTTTTTTTGTACAGCGAATCGCCCAATGAAACCCGGGCATGATATGTCTCATCATTCTGATCAGTCAAGGATAATTGAGCGCTAAAAGGATTGATGCCTGGCAGCGGATAAGTGAGCTCCTTATTATTTTTCCATTTGATGTGCGCAAAGTATTTTCTGTGATTGAATGCATCAAAACTGAATTTCCCCCTCCCGGGAAGCGTCGTCGTAAATTTGGTAACTGTATCATAACGCGAGTCTATAATATATCCTGAAACATCCAGGGGCTTACCGCTTGCATTTGAACAAAGAAATGCCATGTTGGCGGTTGTGCCAGAAATGATGGAGCCGCCTTCCGGAAAGAATGTAAGTCGGGGAGCACTCGTGTCTTCTTTATCATTTATTTTATCGACCTGGGCAGACAATGAATGCGGGTCGCTTTTACTTGCATTTAAAATATATACCGGTTTTACAAAAATGCTTCCGCTGTCTTCTTTGAGCATATTATTGGTGTATGCTCTTAACCAATAGTAGCCTTCCTTGAGAGATTCAGGTAATAATATCCTTCCATCCGTTTGCTGTTCTTCCATGTTAAATAACAACTGACTGATCAGACTATCCCTGTCATCAACAATATCGACAAATAAATTTTTGCTTTTATGTATTACTTTGTTGGAAAGCGCATTAAGACACCATGCTTTAAGCCAGATATTTTCTCCCGAAGCATAAAACATTTTATCAGTTAATACCACTATTTTTTCTTTATCAGCCGATCGGATATACTTGATAAATTGCCCGGCCAATGCATCGATGCCACCTTTTTGTTCGTTCTGTCCGCTGGCATTAAAATATTGCAAAATAACAACGCCGAGAAAAATTTTGCGGAGGAAATTTTTATAATGATTATTCAAGTGCATCGATATTATTTAGCTGATGAATGAAATCGAACTTGATTTAAAGATAGCCACAAACACCATAATAGTGCTTTTTTTATTTTCGATTTCCAGATTAAAACGGAGAAATGTCAATAAGCTAAATCTTGGTTTTTTATTGGCCATTAAAGGTGATTCTTTTACCAATAAGGTTACCGTTTTCTGTAATGCCCATAATGGTAATGGCATAGACAGCGCGTCCGTCTGCATTAAAAAAGTATGGAGCCGCATTTCCTGTTTTGTCTGTGAGCAGATTGGCGTTCCAGTATAAAGTGGTTCTTTTATCAGGAGCGGACGATTTTTTTACTTCTTTTTTATCGTAATCGGGGAATGTAAATTCAGTTTGTTTAAAATATCCTTTGGGGTAGATAGTGGAAAACCCCTGACTATTAATTTGAGAAACCTGTTTTCTGATATTGGTTGTATTTATAAGAATTACACCACCGGCGCCCTGCATTCCATACATTGCCGACTCCGGGCCTTTGAGCACTTCTACAAAATCTATCGTTCGCGGATCAACTGACTGAAGGAATGTATTCACATCGCCGGATAAACTGAGCGGTACACCATCCATGACTATCAAAGGTTGAACGCCCGATGAAACAATGGTTGGTTCGGCTACTCCTTGCACACTAACCATTGCGGTTGACATTGTATTTACGCCGGTATTAAAACCAGGGATGTTTTTAATCGCGTTGGCTAAAACATTTGGATCTCCGTTATTAAGATTATCAGAGGTGATAATGTATGAAAATTGATTGACTCGCTTACTGGCATCATAATTTACTGTATTATCTTTTTGACCTTTGATTGTCACAGGCGCCAGCGCGTTCTCTTTTGTATAAAAAGAGGTGTCTTCGAGCGAATGAATTTTAAAATTGCGTATTACCGTGATTGCGGACTGATCGAATTTTCTTTTTAATTCCGGCGGGGTATTAAAACGAGGAAAGTCCGGCTTGTCCAATATCACTTTCCCCTCTTCACCTTGTCCTTTTAAATTGGTAAGCTTCAAATTGAATTGTGTGCCGTCGTAATAATCAGGTACCTGAATCACAAAGTGACCGTTTCCGTCAGTTGTGTCAATTGTAAAAACACGCTTATCCCCTGAAAAGAGATTGACAATATAACTTTTCAGCGGTTCATTTTTCTTGTTTACTATTTTTCCTTTGATATACAAAAGACCCGTCTCATCCTGGTCGGAGGCGGACCTCATGGACATATCGTGGTCATCGTATCGCCATTCAGAGTAAAGATTTTTTTGAGTGAGCATGATCAGGTCAATTTCTTCGGTCGAAAATTGTTTATGCCGGCGCCCGTTTTCAACATCAAATAATTTCCAGTCATCACCAGTAAGGTCTGGCAAATCGCTGCCAAACCTGGCATCAGTCACAGAAACAGTGAATAATCCCATCATGGATTGATGATCAACCGGCGGAATGCTGATATTCAGCTTCACTTTTTCTCTTGGTTCATACACAGGTTTATCAGTTACCGCTGCAATGCGATTGCTATCACCTGGAAAATTGTTATAAATATTTCGCTGACTCACTATCTGATTCCCCTCATCAAATAAAAACAATGTTGCCAATCCATTTGGAAAACTATTTTTGGGAATATTTATATCATACATATCCGTACCATTGGCGGCAAAACATAGGCTATCGCGGCTTATCCCTAAAATATAAGTGGTTTTATTTTTTTTATAGAGTGAATCGCCCAGGGAAACCCTCATGTGGAATGTCTGGTCGTTCTGATCAACCAATGACAGCTGGCTGCTGAATTGATTAATTCGGGGTAGCGGATAGGTGAGCTCCTTATTTTTCCATTTGATGTGTGCAAAATATTTTCTTGGGCTGAACGCATCAAAACTGAATTTGCCTCTGCCCGGTAAACTTGTTGCAAACCTGGTAACTGTATCATACCGCGAGTCAATTATATATCCTGAAATCTCCATAGGTTTTCCATTTGCATTCGAACAGAGAAAGGCGACGTTGGCAGTGGTACCGGAAATGATTGAGCCACCCTCCGGAAAGAACCTAACCTGCGGCGCACTTGTATCCGCTGGGTCATTTGTTTTGTCAACTTGTGCCGATAAAGAACGCGGGTCGCTTTTGCTGCCATTTAAAATATAAACCGGCTTTACAAAAATGCTGTTGACATCAGCTTTCAACATATTATTTGTGTACCCCCTTAGCCAATAATAACCTTCTTTTAATGACTCAGGCAATGAAATTCTGCCATCAGTTTTCAAATCGCCTATATTAAATAATAACTGACTGATAAGGCTGTCCTTATCATCAACAAGATCAATAAATAAATTTTTGCTTTTGTGGACTATTTTGTTAGAAAGCGAATTGAGGCACCATGCCTTTAACCAGATATTTTCCCCTGATGCATAAAACATTTTATCTGTTAATACGATTATTTTTTCTTTATCAGTCGTGCGGATGTATTTGATGAATTGGCCGGCTAATGCATCAATGCCGCCTTTTTGTTCATTTTGACCACTGGAATTCAAGTACAGGAAGATAATAAATCCAGACAGGATTTTTTTGAAAGTATTCATATAGCAGTTGTTAAGCTTAGAAATAAGTGGTAATCGCCAATTGTAGTCATACTTAATCCAAAAATAAAATTAGCCAAAATTTAGGCAAAAAAATACCACGCTTTGCTGCGTGGTATTTAGGATTGTATACAACTATTTTGAATCCTAATTGCTTTTTTTCTTTTGCGGTTTTGGAGCCCAGATCGCCAGCATTCTTTTGCCTTCCATCTTTGGCAGGCCTTCCAAAACGCCGGTCTCGGTAAGTCTCTCGGCGAATTTTAACAACAATAATTCGCCTCTTTCTTTAAATTGTATGGCGCGTCCTTTGAATTGAACGTATGCTTTTACTTTATTACCGTCTTTCAAAAACTTTTCGGCGTGTTTGGCTTTGAAATCAAAATCATGATCATCCGTATTGGGAGTAAAGCGAATTTCTTTTACTTCTGATGCTTTGCTCTTGGCCTTCATCTCTTTTTCTTTCTTCTTTTTTTCGTAAAGAAACTTATTATAGTCAATGATCTTACAAACCGGCGGATCTGCATTCGGAGAAATTTCTACAAGGTCGAGTTGTTGCTCCTGTGCCATTCGCAAAGCTTCCTGCACGGAATAAACCCCTACCTCAACGTTGTCGCCAACTAATCGTACCTGGGGTGCCCTGATTAAATGATTGATGCGATGTTCTGCTTGTTGTTCTTTTCTAAAACGCGGATTGAAATTACCTCGTGGTGGTCGTGGTGGAAATGCCATTCAGATTTTTTAAGTGAAGCCTCACCCCTGCATGAAGCTATTTTTTTGTTTTTATTTATATATCCTTAAGGGAAGGACATTCATATTCTTTCTTTGATTTCTGAGCTTACTTCAACAATGAACTCATCTAAATTTTTCATGCCCAAATCTCCTTTTCCCTGTCTTCTTACTGCCACTTTATTTTCGTTCATTTCTTTTTCTCCGACTACCAGCATAAACGGAACTTTTGCCAATTCAGTATCCCTGATCTTCTTGCCGATCTTTTCATTCCTGTCGTCAATCTCTGCACGAATATCCGCATTTTTGAGAGAATGTAATACAGTTTGTGCATATTCCATAAACTTATCGCTGATTGGTAAAATTTTGGCCTGCAAAGGTGAAAGCCACACCGGGAATTTCCCGGCATAATGTTCCAGCAAAAAACCGATAAATCGTTCATGCGTTCCCAATGGGGCACGATGGATTATCAATGGAGTTTCGGGATGATTGTCCTTATTGGTGAAGGCCAAATTGAACCTTCTGCCCTGCGCAAAATCCACCTGGTTTGTTGCCAGTGTGAACTCCCGGCCTATCGCACTCCAAATCTGCACGTCAATTTTCGGACCATAGAAAGCAGCTTCATCTTCTACCTCAACATACGGGGTGTTTGTGCGTTTCAACACGTCGCGCACAAGGTCTTCCGTTTCTTTCCACAATTCAGGTTCGTTGACATATTTCTTTCCAAGTTTGGAGGGTTCGTGCAAACTTAATCTCATCACAAATTTGTCCACGCCAAATATCTTAAAATATTTAAGGTACATTTCATTGACCGCCTTGAACTCTTCATAGAACTGTTCTTTGGCGCAATAAATATGAGCATCATTCATGTGCAAACAACGCACCCGCATCAATCCAAATAACTCACCGCTTTGCTCATAACGGTAACAAGTACCATATTCGGCTAACCGAAAAGGCAGGTCTTTGTAACTCTTGGGTTCGGCTGCAAATATCTTGTGATGATGCGGACAGTTCATCGCTTTCAAATAGTATTTCACACCGTCCAGTTCCATGGGCGGGTACATGCTTTCCTGGTAATATGGCAAATGTCCGCTGGTAAGGTATAAACTTTCTTTGGCGATATGCGGGGTAACCACTCTTTTATAGCCTCCGGCCAGTTCAGTCTCCTTGGCAAGCTTTTCGAGTTCTTCAATTATTATCGTTCCGTTCGGCATCCACAACGCCAGTCCCGGGCCAACATCATCGTCCATCGTAAAAATACCCAGCTCCTTTCCAAGTTTGCGGTGATCTCTTTTTTTTGCTTCTTCCAGCATGGTGAGGTATTCATCCAATTCTTTTTGGGATGGAAAACTTACACCATAAATTCTGGTGAGTTGTTTATTTTTTTCATCGCCTTTCCAATATGCCCCGGCAATATTGGTAAGCTTTAGGGCTTTGATAAAGCCGGTATGGGGGATATGCGGACCGCGACAGAGATCTGTAAAATTTCCCTGGCTGTAAAAAGTGATTTCACCATCGTTCAGATTTTGGAGCAGGTCCAATTTATATTCGTCTCCCTTATCTGTAAAATATTTTACGGCATCAGCCTTTGAAATTTTCTTTCGTTGGTAAACTTCATTCTGTTTGGCCAGCTCGGCCATCTTCACTTCGAGTTTGCGTAAATCTTCTTCAGTAATTTGTTTTCCGCCGAGATCCATATCGTAATAAAAGCCATTCTCTACCGGCGGGCCAACCCAAAATTTTACGCCCGGGAACAGGGATTCCACCGCCTCAGCCATTAAATGCGCCGAAGAATGCCAGAAAGTGGATTTTCCATCAGCGTCGTTCCAGGTAAGCAATTTTATTTGCGCATCATGATCGATCGGTCGGGTTGCATCCCAAATTTTTCCATTGATCTCTGCCGCCAAAACTTTTCTCGCTAAACCCTCGCTAATCGATCTGGCTATATCCAGTGCAGTTGTTCCCTCAGCGTATTCCCGAATCGCGCCATCGGGGAAAGTGATGTTAATCATTCCGGTAATAATGGTTTTCTGTTTTATTTTCTGCCGCTGATCACCAGGAAAACGCATGGAAAAAAATAAGGTACCCATCGTTATTTTCCATCCGGTCTTTGGCTATCATTTTTATATATGAATCTGCAAATTTAACAAACTCTTGCCAGATAATTCATTTACGAAATGATTCATAGAAATAAAAATTTTATAATTTGCCGGGTGATTTTTGTTATGAAAAGATTTTTTACAGTTTCCTCCATTTTACTTCTTACTTCATCGCTGCATGCTCAGAATATAACGGGTATCTGGCGCGGACATTTCTGGAATAATAATTTGCATTCAAAGAATTCCATTCAACAGTTGTTTGAAGGAGATGACCGCTATAAGATCGAAGTGCAGATAGCTCAGGATGCTAACACTTTTCAGGCGATTACCTATTCATACCTGAGTACAATTTTTTATGCAAAGGCGGGCGCCGACGGAACCGTAAACGACAAAACAAAAAAGGTCTTGATGCGTGAACAGAAACTTTTAGAAGTAAGGACAGTCGGAGGAGACGTTTACGCGATGACTTATTTTCTGCATTATTCAAAACTCGGAGATGGCGAGTTTTTAGAAGGAACTTTCACCAGCATGAATATGCACGATTCTTCGCGCGGAGCAGACGGTGTTGTTTTTTTACGCAAAGTGCCATTTTCGGATTTTCATATAGAACCTTTTGTTGAAAAACGTGAGGAGGAAATCGCAAAAAGTAAAACAGAAAAACCGGATGTTAAAAAAAGCAGTCCGGCACCTTCAGCGAATAAGCCGAATATTCCTGCTAAAAAACCTGACGTGGTGACAAAAAATACGCTAAAACCCAAACCGGCATCCACGGTAAAAAATAATACAAAAAGACCCCCGGCTCAAAACCCCGTTCAACATAATCCTGCTCAAAATGATATCGCAGCGACTAAGCCGGTACAAATTGATTCTATAAGGGCAGAGCGAAAAATCATTGCACCACAGATCATTCCAAAAGTATTGACAAGCAGGCAAAATCAATTGGTTAAGACCATCACAGTAAATACCAATGAAATCGAATTGGATATTTATGATGATGGAACGATTGATAACGACACTGTTTCTGTATTTCTTGATAAGAAAATGGTCATCGCGCACGCGATGCTCACCGACCGGCCAATCGTGATGAAAGTACATCTGGACGACGATAACGACTATCATGAAGTGGTCATGGTCGCCGACAATGAAGGTACCATTCCGCCAAACACGTCACTCATGATTGTTAAAGCCGGTGACAAACGATTTGAAGTACGCATTATATCCACTGAACAAAAGAATGCTACCGTAATTTTCAAATATGAAAAACCGAAGTAGCAGGCCCGCCGCCCCGAGATCAGAACCTCCAGTCACGGATTCGGTTTCTATTGCTGACCCGAGCCTCCCGGCTCCTCCTCGTTTTTCGACCTTCCTCACCATTCAAATAATTTTTTACCGATTGCAATCGCTAACTGTTAACTTCCATTTAAAATAGCGGATGCGTTTCAGTACGGCGATATTATTGTTTTTATTTCCTGCTTTTGTTTTTTCTGAAAATCTCAACGGAATATGGAAAGGCATTTTAACACAGGGTCCGGGGGGCTGTTATGCGCAATATTTTATAGAGTTTCAGATCAACTTCTCCAACAACACCATCACCGGAAAAGCGTATGATTATTACGATACGACTAAATTTGTGAAACTGTCTTTTACAGGAAAATATAATCCGCAAACACATCGACTGGTGTTGATTGAAAACAAAGTGTTGCAATACAATATCCCCAGAGATTGTGTGCCCTGCATCAAAACATATGATTTGATCTATGAAAAAAAAGGGAGCGACGAAATGTTAAGCGGGGAATGGAAAGGCCACATCATGGATAGGCGCAATACCTGCCCCCCCGGGAAGATTTCTTTGAAAAAATCTTCGCACTCGGATTTTCCGGTTGATATTGATCAAAGCGATACCCTTGCAGACATTCAAAAAACATTGCACCTGCAGCCGCGTGAATTGAAATTGAGCAAGACTTTGGTCCTTGATACCTCCAGCATCAAACTGGAATTTTATGACGATGCCGAAATTGACGGGGATACCATCACGGTTCTGGTAAATAATAAATTATTACTATACCAGCAACGCCTAACCGATAAACCGCTGACCATATTTTTTAACGCTTTTCCCGGAACAGAATATGAACTGATCATGTATGCGGATAATCTGGGTACCATCCCGCCAAATACAGCATTGATGGTTGTGACAGCAGGTGAAAAAAGGTATGACGTCTATCTTTCTTCAAGCGAACAGAAAAGTGCCTCCGTGAAATTTATATATAAACCAAAACAATAAGATGCGGGCTGCTGGTTGCAACAAATAGCCCCCAGCATCCGGCGCATTCTCTCAGGATTAAAATCCCCTCGACCCCGCAGGTCTTGGCACAAAGGTCTTTCTTGGAATTTTTTCATCTCTTTGCGAAGCATCATAAACAAATGATGCGATGATTGTTGCCGCCTGTTTAAGATCATCAGCCTGCAAATGATCATAGGAATCCATATTGCTGTGATGGGTTCTTGTATCGTACTCGATCGGATCCTGGATAAATTGAAACCCCGGCAGTCCAATGGCATCAAAAGATAAATGATCCGTACCACCGGTATTTTCCAGGGTAATGGTGGAAGCACCCAGATCGTTAAATGGCTTCAGCCATTGTGAAAAAATCGGTCTTGCTTCTTCATTCCCTTGCGTATATACGCCGCGTATTTTTCCACTTCCATTATCCAAATTAAAATATACGGAAAGTTTATCTCCTTCAGCATTGTATTTTTTAGTAGCCGTATCTGTGAAATGATTTTTTACATAATTGCGTGAACCGAATAATCCTGTTTCTTCTCCTCCCCACAATGCGATCCGAATGGTACGACGGGGTTTGAAGCCGACGGTTTTTAAAATTCTGATGGCCTCCATCATGGCGGCGCATCCTGCCGCATTATCCGTTGCCCCCGTTGCACCATGCCAGGAATCGAGATGACCTCCGATCATTATCAATTGTTCTTTGAGTTTTTTGTCAGTACCGGGAATTTCGGCAATCACATTGTAACCTTTGACATCATCACTGGAAAATTTCGTTTTCGTATCAAGGTCAAGATTGACAGGGATGTTGTGTTGAATCAACCGTTGCAGGGTCATGTAATCTTCATAGGCGATGGCGATATCTAAAAAATTTTCCGGAGTGTTTGGTGCAAACTGCCCCCCGCCCTGTACAAAAACAGTTCCCTCTGCATTGCGCGGGGACGTACTTAACATGGCAACGGCACCTTCTTTCTTAGCCATGTCCTTTAATTGATTGATCAATTGCATTTGCCCGCGTAAATTTCCCCTTTGTCCGCGTGGTCTTTCGGGGACGTTTTTAGGATCGTAGTCAGCCATTTTTTGCAATGTCGAATCAGCGAGGCGTGCTGCATCTGCCTTATAGGTCGGAATCAATGTGTCTGTTCTCAGGGTGATGATTATTTTGCCTGCGAGTTTTCCGGTATATGTCAGAAGGGATGCGGAGTCCTTTGCGTCAACTAAAATAACTTCCGCATTTTGCAAACCATTAGTTCCTGATGTCCATGATTTTGGAAAGGCTATCAAAGGTTTATAATAAGGAGTTGTAAGGGCTATATAAAATTTTTGAAGTTCCCAGCTTTTGCCCCAATCGCCCCATGGTTCCAGTTTAGCGTTTTCCAATCCCCAGGACGCTAATTTATTTTTTGCCCAGTTTGCTGCGCGAAAGAACCCGGGAGAACCCTCCAGTCGCGGGCCACTTGCATCCGTAAGATTGAAAATGATTTCCATTACTTGCGAATTATTCAATCCTTCGGTGCGGATTTTTTGGATGATATTCATGTCCAATTTTTCATCCTGCGCAAATAAGACAACTGCAAAAAATAATAGTGGAAGGAAAAATAGCTTTCTCATGTGTTGATGGTTTAAACCGTTAAGTATTCAAGTTACCATATTTGAAAAAACAGTATGGAAATTAGTTTGATGAAAGGTAAAATGATTTTCCTGTCGGTGGAATGCAATCCTTGGATCAGTTCCGGGTGACTGTCGAATCGATTACCTCTCAAACGCGCTGAAAAAAAGGAGGGTCTTTCGGGAAAATGATCAAAAATGAAAATTCCAGGTTACTGATGGGATTATCGGGAATAAAGAAACCTGCCTCGCGGAAACCTTTACCGTTCCGGTGTATGGATTGCCGGTTTGTTCGAAATAAATGAAATAAGGATTGAGATGGTTGTAGACATTATAAATGCTAAATACCCAGCTGCCATGTATTTTTTTATTTGGTTTTAAGGTGGGCGTGTATGTTGCCGCGAGATCGAGCCGGTGATAATCCGGTAAACGATATTGATTTATTTTACTGTACTCCTGTGTGAGTACCCCCTGGATAATATAGAATTGCGTGGGTAAGGTGGTTGCATTACCGGTTGCAAAAACAAACACCGCTGATAATTTCCAATGTTTATTTAATTCATAGGCACCGACGGCATTTAAGTCATGGCGACGATCATATTTTGCGGGGTATTTTTCGCCATTATTCAACTGGGGAAATTGTCGCCAGGTCCAGGATAGCGTATATCCGATCCATCCGGTCAACTTTCCCAACGCTTTATTTATAAAAAACTCTGCGCCGTAACTCCAGCCTTTTCCGAATACAAATGATTGTTCGGGATCTTGCAGTGAGGGGGTATATCCCGCGGCATATTCGATTTGATTTTGCATGGTCTTGTAATAGAGTTCAACAGAAGTCTCATAAGTATTTTCTTCAAAATTTTTAAAGACACCCGCAGAATACTGCCAGCCAATTTGCGGCTTTACGCGATAGGTACTCGGGACCCATAAATCAGTTGGCAAGGTGGTCCCTGAATTGCTGACAAGATGAATGTACTGAAGGTTGTGGACGACGGACGCTTTCAGTGATGTTTCATCATTAAAGGAATATCGCAAAGTAAACCTTGGCTCGAAGCCGCCATAAGTCTTTACAGGCTGACCGCGTTTATATACCGTGCTGTCCAATTTATTCCCGTTTGAATCCGTTTGATAAATCGTATACGGACCGATTTGCGAGAACCCGCTCAAACGTAAGCCTACATTGGCTTGCAGCTTGTCGCTGACAGCCCAGTCATCCTGGACATATAAAGCCCCCTCATTGGCATATTTTTTATTGGCGTTGTTGGGGGAAAAAACTGTTGTATCGGAACGGCCACTTAAAATATTGGGAGAGAATGTGTGATAGGTAAATTGTCCGCCGAATTTAATTTTGTGTTGCGGAGTAAGAAAATAATCGAAATCAGTCTTGGCGGTAAGATCATGAATGCCCGAAGAAAGCTGAATCTCGAATTCTTGCTGGCTTGCATTAAACCCAAATTTATAATCGTTGTACACCAGGGTGGTGTTGGCAAATAATTTTCGGTTGAAAACATGGTTCCATCTTAGTGTGGCTGTCGCATTTCCCCAGGGAATATTTGCAGTGAACGAGCGTTGTGCATTATCAAAATTAAAAACATCTCTGCCGAAATAACCGCTGAGGTAAAGATGATCTTTTTCAGAGAACTGGTAATTTACTTTTGTATTGAGGTCGTAAAAATAATATCCTGAACCATAATAAGTGCTGGACTTCTTAATGAATGGGTTTGTCAGCACATCAATATAGGTTCTGCGCGCCGAAATGATGAAGGACACTTTTTTCTTCACGATAGGACCTTGCAACGAAAATCTTGAAGAAATTAACCCCAGGCCGCCATCCATTTGAAAATTATTTACGTTACCCTCTTTCATCGCAACATCGAGAACAGAAGACAGACGGCCGCCGTACTGAGCGGGCATTCCACCTTTTATCAGGGTC
>DATGFZ010000403.1:0-6317 GCA_035308805.1 Puia sp.
AGACAAGGCAAATTGTATGATCACCAATCCATGGCGCAACCAGGGGATTTTTCCCGGTTCTTCATGTCCTGATACCGCTCCCTTCAAAACTTTTACCGGATTGAATTTTGACAAAACAATCGCGGGATAAAATCCAGCAAGTATTCCGACGGCGACCATCAGCGCAATAAATAATATAATCGCAACAGGATTTGTGAAAAATGACATGGAAATATTCTTATTGGTAAAATCGTTCATCCATGGAACCAACAAGGCTGCAATGATTACGGAGATGATTGCGCTGATAAAGGCAAGCAATATGGTTTCGCCAATAAATTGAAAAATCAATTGGCTTTTTGCTGCGCCAACGGCTTTTCGCACGCCAACTTCTTTTGCGCGCTGCAAAGATTTTGCCGTGGCGAGATTTATAAAATTGAAACAGGCAATGGACAGAATAAAGACAGCAATGATGATTAAAGCATTTACGTACAGGATATTTCCACGCTGCGCTATGTCAAGCTTAAAGTCCGAGGAGTATAAATGGATATCGGTGAGGGGTTGAAAGAATGGCTTGTCTTTGGCATTCACTCCGTTTTTTCCATTGGCAGAAACCGTTTCTTTTTGGCCCACATACTGTTGAAATCTGGCTTCCAGGGATTTCACACCGGTATTGGGTTTTAATTTTGCGTAGGTGATAAACTGGTGCCAGTCCCAGCTTTGCATGATGCCTGGGGGTAATGGCACAGCAGAAAGGGAGATGAGGTAATCAAACTGCAGGTGAAATGCTGAATTTTTCTCAAATACACCTTTGATGATATAGGGTGTTTTATCTTTTAAAATTTGTCTGCCAACCGGATTTTGATTACCAAAAAAACGCACGGCCATGCTGTTTGAGATAACCACATCATTGACATCGTCCAATGCCACAACCGGAAAACCATAAATAAATTTTAATGGAAATACACGCAAAAAAGTGCTGTCTGCATAGCATCCGCTTTCTTCATATAATCTTTTTTTATTTGCTTCAAAGAGCGTTTTATAGGTTGGCCTTGTCAGCACACGGGTTGTGATGTCAACTTCCGGAAAATTCTGCTGCAGTGCCGTGGCCATTGCGGGAGGGGTAGCAGCCAATTGCTGCGTTCCTTCTGAATTCGTGTATCCGGAATAGATGCGGTACACGCTGTCGCCATTGGGAATAAATTTATCAAATTGGTGTTCATCCCATACATAAAGCCCGATCAGCATACAGGCCGTCAAACCCAAGGTGAGTCCTGCAATATTGATCATTGAAAAAATGCTGTGCCTGCTGATATTTCTGAGGGCTGTTATCAAATAATTTTTGAGCATAAATAATTTTTTGCATGTTGACTTCTTATGTTTCGGTTATGCGTTACTGTTAGCTAACAACCGGCAGAATTACTCATTTTCAAAGAATCACGACACTGAGGTCAAAGGGTCTGCGGTACGGGGGCAGAATCAGTTTCAAAAACTCACCGGACCAGGCTTGTTGTGGTTTTGCTTGTTAAAACCCCGAATATTTCGCCAATTCCAATTTTCTTTCCCATTTCCTTTTCAACAACATAAAGACCAAAATCATTTTTGATTGTTGCTTAATGCATTAGTAAAATCACCCAAAATGAATTGCACGGTTTTGATACAATCATAGTACGTTAATGAACGAAAGACATCCCAGCCGTTCATTTATCAAACCGAAATCAGGAACATCAGGAATAATAAAGTTCTGGTAAAGCAGTCTCCGCTTTATTTATGGGCCAAAGTGGATTGCTGTGTCCAATCAATATCAGGTTCTGGTGACTTCGATTTGCCGGAGGAGTAAGTATGTTCCGATAAAAATTAACGAGCCCGGTGAAATTCCGGGTCTGTCATGGCGTACCCCCTTCAAAACAACAGCTAAGTCCCAATATATCGAACAACGGAAATCGCAGGCTATTCATCACCGTTATATCACCGCCGGGGGTGCAGACCTTTTTTACCCGCCACCTTTCTGCGGCCAGGACAATAAAATATTGGGAGGTTCATGTCCGGTTATTGCATCGTCCGTTGTCTGGATTAAAAACAAAAAACAATGAGAACGACCATATCCCTTGCCAGGATCCTGATGATTTGTGCAGTGCTGACTTTTCAGGCGGCATCCGCCCAGACTTCCCGGGCTTCAGCAGCAGTGCCCCAAAATGAAACCAACGAAAAGCTGGTCAGGGCGTATTATACCGCTTTTGTGAAAAAAGACTGGCATGCGATGGAGCAGATCCTCGCTGATGGATTTACATTCTCCAGCCCGCTTCATGATCATATCCCCGTAATGGTTTTTAAGGAGCGTTGCTGGCCAAATGCCAATAATATCAAACGGTGTGAAGTGGAAAAGCTCATTGTGTACGGGGATGAGGCTTATGTGATTTATAATGGCTGGACCCTAGACGGCAAATGATTCCGGAATAGCGATCATTTCACCCTTTCGGGGGGAAAAATCAAGGATTACGAATGTTTTTTTGGGCCCGGGATCAATTATCCGAATTCCGGAAAATAAAAAGTATTTACAGTCCCAGGATAAAACCTGACCCGTTGATCCGTCCATGTGCGATCGCCTTATAATTTAATCAGGTTATTCATTGCCATTTGTAATCACGCCTGGTATCCACAGTCCGGACAATTATTCATGGTCCCATTTTTTTCTAAGGTCCTCACATGCGGCCTCATTTTTTGCTTATGCTCCTTTTCCGCGGAATTTTATCTCATGCCGGCGGGAACTGTCAGGATGCAAATATCTTGTAAGCCCCTTGGAGCCTTGACTGCTATCTGTAACTGTGCTGCTCGCCCTGCTGATCGACATAGGTGGTTTTCATTTTCTTGTCATGTTTAAACCTCGCCTGATAGAGCGGCTTATCTCCGGGTCTTTCAATGCGTGTGTACTCGTAATTGTCGGAGCCCTGATATCTTTTGTGCAGATTATCTTTTACTGTGGCAGGGACGTCTTTTTCATCATAAGGGATTTGGGTTTCCAGGTGTCTGCCCCGGGAATCAAAACGTGCAGTGACTTCCCCGTTGTCAAAGTCTTTATCTTCGAATTCAACACTCCAGCCATTTGCCGAATGAGTCCAGCGTGACGGAGTCGAATGGGGATATTCTTTCTGGAATGATTCACTCACAGTCCTGGGCGGATGGTGACCGGCTTGCGTGAATCCAAAACTAATCATCACTGCAAATAGAAAAGTCATTAGGTATTTTTTCATATGTTTTTTTACTAAGTAATCTCAATTAGTCTGCCACAATTGTACAGAGGTCCCCTTTGGGGCTATGAACGCCGGTTTGCGAAATATTTTACCCAAATCTTTGTTGGCAATCGTAATGTTACCCAATGACACAGATCTTGCCTTAGCCTAACAAAAGACGCAGATAAACTAAGTAACCTGATCAAATCAAAATAAAGTGCACCAGTCTCCAGGCGACGGAAACACCTGCATATTTCTAACTGCCAGGTCCGCCGGGGGTACCGCAGTAGCCTTCAGAAAATCCATCAAAATAAATGCTGATAGAATTGTTTGTACCGGGAAGGTCTATATGGAATGATTTTTCTCAAAGCGGGCTCCCTGGGGCAATCCGCGCTGTCAGTCAAATCGTACATCTCAGCATGCAGCGCAAACATTCTTTCTTTTTTTTACCGGGCATCCTATGGTGCAGCGCGGTTGTGGGGCAGGCCATAGACAATACGGTATCTTTTAGGAATATAGCGAGCGACAGGTATTTCCGGATATTCTATGAAAACGATTTTTTTTCCGGCACCGACCGGGATTATACCCAGGGAATTTATATTGAAAAAATAAAACCCTGCATCAGGAAATTCCCCCTGGTAAAGCTCCTTTGGAATCCCGGATTTGCCGAAACCAAATATGGACTTGCTATTGAGCACGATGCCTATACCCCGAACCTGATCTATCCCCCGGAGATTCAATACGGGGACCGGCCATACGCAGGCGCCCTTTTTTTAAAAACTTTTCTGACCGTCACTGATGATGCCGGGCTGAGGCGGATAAGCGTCATTTTAAGCAGCGGCATTATTGGGCCGGGTGCAGGTGGTGAGCAGATGCAAAAGACAATCCATCACTGGATCGACTACACCCAGCCGAAAGGTTGGCATAACCAGATCAGTAATGATATTGTACTCAATTACCAGTTCAATTATGAAAATGAATTGTTTTCCGCAAGCGATAATCTCTCCCTTTCGACATATGGCAGCGTACGGGCGGGAACACTCAGTGATAAACTCACGACGGGTCTTTCCCTGATGACTGGCAAGTTCTCGTCTCCTTACCGGCAAATAAGCAAGGAACGTTCACCGAAAATTCAGTGGTATCTCTACGGCCAGTCGCTCCTGAACCTCGTGGGCTATGACGCTACCCTGCAGGGTGGGCTTTTCGACCGTTCCAGCCCCTACACCATCAGCGCAGCATCGGTAAGCCGCCTGGTCTTTCAGTACCGCTACGGACTGGTGCTCATGCTAAAAAGACTATACCTCGAGTATTACCAGACTGGCAATTCAAATGAATTTGACAGCTCAATATTTCATCATACAGGCGGTCTGCAGATCGGTTTTGGTTTCTGACTACAATGCCGGAAGAACTTACTGGCAAATGGAGGATTAGTTAATCCTCAGATTAGCAACTGGACCGATTTAATATTAAAGCGGAGATAAGACGAATAAAATTTTTATTTTGAAGGTTTTGCCTAATCCTTTTTGCCTTATTTGCAATAAGCGCATTGAAAAAGCCGTTTTACTCTTATATTTTATTTAACAAATACCCAATGAAAAATCCACTTTTACCCTTCTGCTTGCTGGCAGCTATGGCTTCTCCCTTTTTTACCTGTGCTCAATATACGACCCGCACCGAAGTGCACCCCAAGACCTGGAAATTTAATTCCGGGATGGATTTTGGCGCCTGGTGGGGTGGAACGGGAGTATCCCCTTTAAAAGTTGCTACTGATCCGCTGGTGCATTCTAATCTTGCTTACCAGGTTGCTTATACCGGGGATGTCTATTTCGAATGGTTGCATAGAAAAGACCAAACCGGTTCTGTTGGTCCGGACTTTGGAATAAAAACCAAGCTGGTGTGGGATTACTTTAGTGCCAATAACAACGGTGTCGGGAATGGTTTCGAATCGCTGACATTGAATTACATCAACGTACCCTTGTTGTTCGAGTACTGTCTATCTTTCAAAAATAAAGTTACACAACCCCGGTATGTTGCGCCCTCGAGCAATTCTCAAACCTATGAATATGATCATGGTTACTACTACCATATCATCACCACCACAACCAACAATCCGGGCGGTTATATCCCCGGAGGTGTACCTTACAGCAACGCCATTTTTATGTATGCAGGGCCTCAGATTTGCTACCTGACCAGAGGTTTTCATAATCTCAACGGTCAGGGGGAAGGCATCGATACAGATCCGGCCATGCAAAAAAGCTATATCGGCTTTGTTGGCGGTTTCTGTTTTTATCTTGCCAATCTCAACCTGGATCTTTCTTATCAACGGGGACTCACCAGCATTGCCAAAGGGGAAAATGTCTACGTGGAAGGTTTCTTTTTGAAGGCGGGGTTTAACTTTTCAAAAAGAAAATTCTAGTCCTTGAATCCGGGTGTTTCTGAGGATGGCAGGCTCTCGTCGGGGCTTATATTGCTTCCAGGATTAAATAAAATAAAAAGGATTTTTGGCACCGGGAGAATGAATCAGGGCATCAGATAACTTATCCATGACCGTTATCATACCGACTTCTGCATGTGGGTATAATCCGGCCCCGGGTTTAATTATTTGATTGGCGCTGACCCTTCCAATGCCAAGGCTGCTCAACCCGGGATCGAAGGAAGATTATTCTTCAATTTTCCAGGCGGGGTTGTGACCAATTTCCCAAAGATGTCCATCCGGATCCTGAAAATAACCTGCATAACCACCCCAAAATGTCTGTTGGGCCGGTTTAATGATTTTGGCACCTGCTTTTTCCGCCAGGTTGAAAATATCGTCAACTTCTTTGTCGCTGTTTACAAAGTAGCCAATGGAGCATTCTGTTGCGCTTTCCGGTTGCAGGGGCAGGGTACTGTCCCATGCCAGGTTTTTTCTTTCGTAGAGGCCAAGTTTCATTCCGTTGTCAAGGTCAAAAAGCACCACTTCCCCATTTTCAAATTCAGTACCTACAATGCCCCTGGTCCTCCAACCCAACCCGTTTTGATAGAATTTCAATGATTTTTTTAAGTTGGTCACTCCAAGTGTCAACATATTAATCCGCTGGTTCATATTGTTGTTTTTATCTGAAGATTCACTTT
>DATGFZ010000404.1:0-3431 GCA_035308805.1 Puia sp.
CGCGGAGTTAAACTTCCATCGTCCTGATAGGTCCTGTCTGCAAATATTTCGTTTGCCGTTTTTAACCCTAGTTTTTCCGCTTCGGAAACGGAGTGACTTTGGCTTAATCCATAAACAATTATTTTATTGTCAAAATCATAAACTGCCTTGGCAATAATAGCAGCAACGGGTTGTTGCCTTGCACTTAAATTGTATAATGCTCCATGCGGTTTTACATGATGCAATCGGGCACTGCATTGAACAGCAATTTTTCTTATTTTTTCAAGCTGATTAATAATCAACTCATAATATTCATCCATGCCTAAAATATATTCTTTTCTTCCGAAATTTTCTTTGTCCTTAAAAGAAGGATGAGCACCGATAGCCACATTATTTTGCATTGCAAGCCCAATGGTTTCAAACATCATTTTTTCGTCACTTGCATGATAACCGCAGGCAATATTCGCAGAGCTGATAAACGGCATGATCTCGGCGTCATTACCAGAACCTTCGCCCAAATCACAATTTAAGTCAATGCTTAGCATATAAGCTGATTTAAATGATCCGTACAGGCACGTTGCAGAATTTGCAATTGGCGCTGCTGAAGAAATAACAATTCTTCGGCAGTTCTGATGTCTGTCATGCGAAAACGAACAATTTCTTTTTGCCGCAACTGAGCCAATTTATGTAGATGTGCTGAAATAACATGACCTATACGCGGATAACCGCCTGTGATCTGGTGATCGGCCATAAGCACAATCATGTGCCCGTCGGGTAATAATTGAATGGTACCGAAACTAACCCCGGATGAAATCAATTCACTATTATTCTTCATTACCAATTTTTCACCATTAAACTGATATCCCATCCTGTCAGAGGAATGATGAATCATAAAATCATTTTTTAAAAAATCTTTTTGTGAATTGTCGGTCAAGTCTTCCCATTCATTACCCGGGATCATTAAAATTTCATGCAGATTATCATAAGTACTTCGTTCATCTGCATGCCAGGGCAATTCCTTTTTATTGTTTTGTGCATCGAGCAATCCTGCAAAATAAATCGTGTTCTCTTTAAAAGTCAGGTCATCTCCTTTTTTCAATTGCCTTCCAAACCAACCACCGGCACCTGCTTTCAGGTTGGTACTGTAACTATCAAGCCATTTTTCAATGCAAAAACCACCATGCACGGCTACATAACACCTGGCTCCCGACCGGAGTTTTGGAAAATGAAGAACGGTGTTTTTTCTTACCACGACGGGTTGCCATAATTTCAATGGCTCATCGTTAAGTGTGGGAGAAAAATTTGCCCCTGTAAGTGAGATCAGTGTATTCTGTTCAAACAACAATTGCGGCCCCGGAAAATGAATTTCAAGTACAGATTCATTTGGGCAATTCCCCACCAATATGTTTGCAACTTTTGCCGCAAATACATCCATTGCCCCGCCGGGATTGATGCCCCATTTCGCATACCCGTAGCGGCCAATATCCTGAATGGTATCCAACAAGCCCGGTTTAATGACAGATATCGACATCTTGTATATTAAATTGTACCTCGATTATTTACTGATTCTTCTTAATTCGCAAATCCGCCTATTTTGCCATTGCCATGCTTTCAAATTCATCGCGGGGTACCGGAAAAAATTGTACGAAATCACCTAATCTCAACTTTATTGGTATTGCAGCCTTCGGGGCAAATAATTTTATTGGAGTTCTGCCGATGATTTGCCAGCCTCCGGGGCAATTGACGGGATAAATTCCGGTCTGACTACCGGTAATGCCTACACTACCAGCCGCAACCGAAACCGGTATCAATTTCCTGCCAATCATCAATCGTTCATCAATTTTACCCATATAGGCAAAACCAGGTAAAAAACCAACCATATACACTTTATAAATATTTGAGTGATGCAAGTAAATGACTTCTTCTCTGGACAACTTTTTTTCCGTACAAATATACCCGAGATCATACCCAAATTCATCATCGTAGCAAACCGGAATCTCAATTATTTGTCTTTGATCGTCAATATTATTACCCGGAGCATTCAGATATGCTTCTTTCAATTTCTGCTGCACATATGCAAAAGCTGTGGAAAAACCCGCGTATTCCTTTTTGACAATTGAAATATCGTAATAGACAGAAATAGAACTATAGGCAATGATTATGTCCTTCAAACCGGCAAAGGAATTTTCGATCAGCCATTGATGCATCGAAAGGATTTTTTGATTTAACTCGTCGGTAATGCAATTCCCCAGATCAATTGTCGCAGCGCTGTCACCAATAGAAAATATTTTGATATCCGTATTCAAAGCAGGATTCTTTTTGTTAAGTTAATTTTTTTCTGGTAGTTGTCACCTAAAAATATTTTTATTGATACAGCGCCCAAGATCAGGACTGGTTGAAAGGTTCTTATAATCAATTATCCATTGTCAATCCGCCTTGGTTCATTTTCATTTTTCTATAAAGCATTATAAAATAGAAAACACGTTGAACATAATGGCTGTCTGATTGTTTGATGTACCAATTTTTTATTTTCGCCGTTATACTGTAATCTTGCACGCAGTTGAACCTTATTGTAAATCGCTTAATGAAAGTATGGCAAAAAATTTATTGATTGTTGAGTCTCCTGCGAAAGCAAAGACTATTGAGAAGATTTTGGGGAAGGATTTTGAAGTAAAAAGTTGCTACGGGCATATTCGGGACCTTGCGAAAGAGGATATGGGAATTGACATCGAAAAAAATTATCGGCCAACATATATTGTTCCGGATGAAAAACAAAAAGTTGTAAAGGAGCTTAAAAGCCTCGCCAAAAAAAGTGATGAAGTATGGCTCGCAACGGATGAAGACCGTGAAGGGGAAGCCATCAGCTGGCATTTGTGTGAAGTGCTGGGACTGGATCCCAAAACCACCAAGCGCATCGTTTTTCATGAAATAACAAAACCTGCCATTCAATCTGCTGTCAGAAATCCGCGCATTGTGGATATGAATTTGGTTAATGCGCAACAGGCCCGAAGAATTTTAGACAGAATTGTTGGCTTCGAATTGAGTCCGGTGTTGTGGCGCAAGATGAGTATGAAAAATAACCTTAGTGCCGGTCGTGTGCAAAGCGTTGCGGTCAGAATTATTGCAGAAAGAGAACGGGAAATCAATGCTTTTACTGCTGTAAGTCATTTTAAAGTTGAAGCGCAGTTTACAGCCAAAGATATTTCGGATAAAAATGTTGTTTTTTCTGCAGAAGGAAAAAAATATGCTTCTTCCGAAACCGCAGAAGGTTTTTTGAAAAGCTGCATAAACGCAAATTATACCGTTAACGATATACAAATAAAGCCTGCAAAGAAATCCCCGGCAGCGCCTTTCACTACATCAACCTTACAACAGGAAGCAAGCAGGAAATTCGGATATTCAGTCAGCAGGACTATGGTGCTGGCGCAAAGACTATATGAAAGTGGTAATAT
>DATGFZ010000405.1:0-2232 GCA_035308805.1 Puia sp.
TAATAAGTCATATCAATTTCCCACCAAAAAAATCCTTGGCGGGCCGTGGCAGGGTAGTGATGATGATTATTATGCCATCCCTCTCCCATCGTCAGCAGCGCAAGCAAGAAATGATTACGGCTATTGTCTTTCGTTATATACCGGCGTTTCCCAATGACATGAGATAAGGAATTAATTGAAACCGTCGTATGGAATAATGCAATCGTTGAAATACAAAAACCCCATACCAACATTTGCAAAGGATTAGTACCAAGTTGTGGTGCAAACACTTGCAAAATCCAGCCGAAAATTCCTAATGCGATAAACAAGCTAGCAGGAACTAAACCGTCATGGCGATCCAAAAACACGAGTTCTTTATAACGCGCTAAATCCTTAACTCGATCGGGGTTGTAATGATAATATTTTTTTGACAAAAACCAGCCCACATGACTCCACCAAAAACCGTGTTGAACAGGGGAGTGAGCATCTTCCTTTTCATCTGAGACCATATGATGTTGCCTATGATGCGACGCCCACCATAAAGGACCGCGTTGAGCAGAACTCATTGCAATCAGTGCAAAAATAAACTGCCAGAATCGATTGGTTTCATACGTTTTATGAGAAAAATAACGATGATAAAATGCCCCGATAGAAAAAAGCCGCACAAAATATAAGACGGCAGCAGTGATAAAAGCGACCCAGCTAAAACCACACCAAAATACCAACAAACAAGCCAGATTGATTAATAAAAATGGCAATGCGCGCAACCAGTCGATTTTATCTGGATGGTTCGCTGCAGGATCATAATTATTTTCATTCGTAAACCATTTGCCTACCGAGGAGAGTAAATTCTTCATGTATTCTTTGTATCCCGCTAATGCTAAAAATGCAGTTATACTAGCCTTATTTTGAAAAAAAATGAATCTTTAACTTGTCTTAGCATGAGTGATTGCGTAAACCAAGGCTCGTCGTTGCTGTATAGGTTAGGTAATTCGTTGATGAAGTATATAAAATTTATACTTCATCAAGGAACCGAACCATGCGAATAAATACAAATGATAAAACTTTAAAAAATAACTATATTCAAACTTATCAATTCTTAATAGATGAATATGAGCTAGTTAAATCAAGAAAACATCCTACCTTTAAATTTGTTAAAGATTTCTACAAATCTCATGGTACTTGCGCTCAAAATTTCTTAAAATATTACGCTCGTTATAAACAAACCCGAGATATTAAAGATTTACTCCCAGGTAAACGGGGTCCTAAATATTTGACTAGAAGGACGCCGAAAGAAATAGAGGAGCTTGTTTTATTAGAAAGAGAAAAAGGGTGCAATAAATTTGAAATAAATTCAATATTACGCCCAACCTTAAAAGACAGAACGCCTTCGCCTAGCGGCGTTTATCAAATTTTAAAACGTTATGGTAAAAATCGATTAATCAAACCTATGGTTGAAGAAAAGAGACGAATTATTAAAGAAAAAGCCGGTGAATTAGCTCATATTGATTGTTATCACTTATCAAAAGATATGATTGCTAATGACAAAAACCGATATTATTTAGTATCTGTAATAGATAGTTCAACACGTATTGCATGGGCTGAAGTAGTCGAGGATATCAAAGCAATTAGTGTCATGTTTACAACTTTACGTTGTTTAAATCATATTACCGAAAAATTTTCTATAAAGTTTTCTGAAGTTTTAACAGATAATGGACCAGAATTTGGGCCAAGAGAATCTTCACAAAAAAATCATCATCCTTTTGAGCGAATGTTAATTGAACTTGGAATCAAACATCGATATATAAAGCCTTATAGACCGCAAACGAACGGCAAAGTAGAGCGTTTTTGGCGAACCTTAAACGAGGACTTAATTGAAGGTACTTATTTTGAATCGATAGATCATTTTAAAGAAGAATTATTTAAATATATTTTGTATTACAACAAACTTAGACCTCACCAGGGACTTGAAGGTCAAATCCCTGAACAGGTCGCAATTCATCAACGAAATATGTAACCTATACAGCTGCGAGGAACGCTTTTTGCGACGTGACAATCCATTTTTCCATGCATTGTCCGAAAACTGGATTGCTTCGGCCTGAAAAGCGGCCTCGCAACGACGAATTTTCTTTGCAAATTCTGCTTTACGCATTAATGCCTGAGTGAACCATTTGCTCAAACTATAAAGAGTCCTTAAATAATCATTGCTTTTTTGAAAAAATAATGTTCAGATATGCTCTTTGAGTTCAACCA
>DATGFZ010000406.1:0-3871 GCA_035308805.1 Puia sp.
ATTGAAAAGCCGAATGCCTGATGCCCAGTTCAACAGAAATCAAACTGGTGATATCATACCGGTCAAGAAAATAGCCTGCGATCTCATTTCCGTATTCTTTTTGTAAATTAATGGTATTTATAATAGAAGATGGTTTAGTAGGATTTAATGATCCCGGATTTACCGTGTATCTGATAAAATCGCCACCTATTTCCATATAATTATTGTCAAAGGCCTGGTAGGAGAAATTTGCCTTGGCCTGCTGATGCTGAATGGTATTGCGCAACCTGAATTGGTAATTGGGTTGTATTCCGTTAATATCCGAAACATAATAACTGTAATTGCTATTGAAGTTGAATACCAGTTTTTTACTGACCTCAGCGCGCCAGTTGAGGGTTACAATATTTGTCTGCCATGAATAGGTCGTATCACCGGGAAATTTGAAATAATCATAGCTTCTGTATAAGGATAAAGAAACATGGTTTTTGCTATTGATCTTATAATTTAGTTTTCCCGTGCCATCATAAAAAAATGCATTGCTGTTACCGGCAGAACCAGGAAACAAACTCATCATCATTCTCGGATAGGCAACACGCACTCCCGCCAGAAAGGTTAGCTTATTGTTGATCGGTCCATCTGCAAAAAGGTGAGCACTTAATGGGCTGATACCGGTATTGTATTTGATTCTTTCTTCATTCCCCGGTTTGATATTTATTGCTGCCAGGGAAGATAACCTGCCGCCAAAGGAAGCAGGTATTGTTCCTTTGTACAAAGTAAAATTTTGGATGGCATCTGCGCTGATAACAGAATAGAAACCGAGCAAATGAGCGGTGTTGAAAACAGGAGAGCCATCAAGCAAAACGAGGTTTTGATCAACATTACCGCCGCGAACATTGAACCCGTTTGCGCCTTCACCAACTGATGATACCCCACTTTGCAAGGTGAGCGCTTTAATGATATCGGCTTCTCCGAAAACCATGGGCGTTTTTCGCAACTGCGCTATATTGACGTTGATCACACTCATTTTCGCATCGGATATATTTGCATCTGTTTTCCTTGACTCAATAACAATCTCCGGGAGCTCAGAAGGGGCTCTTTTTTTCATTTCAATGGAAACAAAATGCTCATCAAAAAGATAGATCGATTTTGAAACAGATTGATAACCAGCAGAACTACATATCAATTCATACCTGTCAATTGGCAAAAGGATAGCAAATTTGCCGGAATCATTGGTTGCAGTGCCTTTGGTAGTGAGCCTAAACGAGATGCTGGCTCCCTCGATGGGTTCTTTTGTATCAAAATCCCTTA
This sequence comes from Puia sp., assembly GCA_035308805.1. GTDB lineage: Bacteria > Bacteroidota > Bacteroidia > Chitinophagales > Chitinophagaceae > Puia. Next base: position 1,288 of record DATGFZ010000406.1, read on the forward strand.
CTTCACCTTTAAGCTCAATTTGCTGGGAAAAGCCCCTTAGGGAAAACGTAAGTAAAAAGACCAATAAAATTCTGGCAGAAAAAAGCAATCGCACAGTTATGGTTAAAAAATGATAATTGATGTATTACTAACTTATGACCGTAAATTAATCCTTAAAGTTGCTTTAAAAAAAACTGTAACAAGAAATAATTATTTTAATTATTTCTATTACCTTTGCAACCCCAAACGAAAAGTTCTTTTTTATTGTGAATTTGGGAGTCTCGCTAAATCCGGGACGCTATCACCAAAAAATAGTGTAACATGGCAAAAGAAATTACAGGTTTTGTTAAATTGCAGGTTAAAGGCGGCCAAGCCAATCCTGCACCGCCCATAGGACCAGCGCTCGGTTCAAAAGGCATAAATATCATGGAGTTCTGCAAGCAGTTCAATGCACGAACGCAGGACAAAATGGGAAAGGTTCTTCCGGTGCTAATCACCGTTTTCACCGACAAGTCTTTTACATTCATCATCAAGACTCCGCCGGCTGCAGTGCAGTTGATGGAAGCCGCGAAAATTCAAAGTGGTTCTAAAGAATCCAATCGTAACAAAGTAGGAAAAGTTTCATGGACGCAGGTTGAGGCAATTGCAAAAGACAAGATGCCTGATCTGAATTGCTTTACTGTTGAAAGTGCAATGCGCATGGTTGCTGGTACCGCCCGCAGCATGGGTATAACAGTTGATGGAAAAGCTCCATGGGCAAATTAATTCTGTAATTAAAAAACTATTCCGAAATGGCAATCACTAAAAAAAGAAAATCCGTAACTGCAAAAGTTGATAATAATAAAGCTTATACGCTTCGTGAAGCATCGTCATTGGTTAAAGAAGTGAATACCACAAAATTCGACGCTTCTGTTGATCTGCATGTTCGCCTCGGCGTTGATCCAAAAAAAGCAGATCAATCTATCCGAGGAACGGTAAGCCTTCCCCACGGTACCGGTAAAACAAAAAAAGTATTGGTTCTTTGTACACCTGATAAAGAAGCAGAGGCAAAATCTGCAGGCGCTGATTATGTTGGATTGGATGAATTCATTCAAAAAATCGAAGCTGGCTGGGTTGATATTGATGTGATCATTGCAACCCCTTCGGTAATGCCTAAGATTGGTAAACTCGGTAAAGTTCTTGGTCCGCGAAATCTGATGCCCAATCCCAAAACCGGCACGGTGACCAACGATGTTGCTGCAGCGATCAATGAAGTAAAGGGAGGAAAAATTGCATTCAAAATAGACAAGGCGGGAATCATTCATGCATCAATAGGACGTGTGAGTTTTACGCCCGATAAAATTGCCGAGAACAGCCAGGAACTTATGAATGCCATCATCAAAGCAAAACCGGCGACAGCGAAAGGTGCATATCTAAAAAGCATTTTTATGGCAAGTAGCATGAGCCCGGGAATCTCGATAGATACCAAAGGATTTGTTCATTAATAAATTGAATTTGTAAAAAGCAAATTCAGAACAAAAAAAAGAGTATGACCAAAGATCAAAAAAACGAAGTGATTGGCGTGTTGAAGGACAAATTCTCTCAATACAATAATTTTTACGTTACCAACACGGAATCTTTATCGGTAGAACAGGTTGGCAAATTGCGCCGCATCTGTTTTAGCAAGAAAGTAGAAATGAAAGTGGCGAAAAATACCCTTATCAAAAAAGCTTTGGAAAGTTTGAACTCCGATAGATTTTCTGATGTGTATGATTCCCTTCATGGAGTTACAGCTCTATTGTTTTCAGAAAATGCTAAGGATCCGGCGCTGATATTGACTACGTTTCGCAAAGAAGCAAACGTAAACAAGCCTGTTTTAAAGGCTGCTTTTATTGATGGCGATGTTTTTGCCGGGGATGACCAGTTAAAAGCATTGACCACATTAAAAAGCAAACAAGATCTTATTGGTGAAATCATTGGGTTGCTGCAATCGCCAGCGAAAAATGTTATCAGCGGATTGAATGCCGGAAGCAAATTGGCTGGAATAATAAAAGCACTGGAAAACAGAGCTGCAGCAAACTAATAAAAATCAGTTATGAAATAACTCAATTGCTCAATGGATTTTCATTTTCGAACGGAGTGATTGTCAAATGTTCACACAAAACAAGTTTTTTTAAACCATCCGCCGGAGTCAAAAAACTATGAAGGCGGAAAAAATTTACACATATGGCAGATTTAAAATCTTTCGCTGAACAGTTAGTAGGATTAACTGTAAAAGAAGTAAATGAATTAGCTAAAATCTTGAAAGAAGAATATGGCATCGAGCCAGCTGCTGCTGCCGTTGCCGTAGCTGCTGGTCCGGCAGGTGGCAGTGCTGCACCTGCCCCTGAAGAAAAAACAGCTTTCAATGTTATTCTTAAGGCGGCTGGGGCCAATAAGCTCAACGTGGTCAAAATCGTTAAGGATTTGACAGGTTTGGGTTTAAAGGAAGCCAAAGATCTGGTCGACGGCGCACCAAAACCCGTTAAGGAGGGCATCAGCAAAGCAGATGCCGAAGGCATACTGTCAAAATTGAAAGAGGCCGGGGCTGACGTAGAAATTCAGTAGTTCCTTCCGAGCTTTTGCA
>DATGFZ010000407.1:0-9622 GCA_035308805.1 Puia sp.
GGGAACCGGACTCGGTTTATCACTGAGTTATGATATCATAAAAGCACATGGCGTGGAAATAAAAGTGAATACAAAAGAAAATGAGGAATGTGAATTCATCATTGAATTGCCAGTAAAATAATGATTGGAGAACAAACATTCCTGTCACTGATCTGTTGCTCATTGTTCGCAAATTCGCGGGAATGCAGGCTTCCCCTTTCCTGTATCATTGTACCCCTAATGTGCAAGGATGGAATATGCAAGGAGCGCAGGTTTGAGTGAAATAACCGGTGATTTTACCAGGAAATAATATATTCCCATTGCTGGTTCAGGCTGCAAGAATTCTAACTGTTCAGGTAAATATCTATTTAATAAAGTAAAGCTTTTTTTTAAATCGCATGTCATTCTTCCATATGTCGAACAATCAATTAAAAAAGATCGTGCAAAAATTCAATAAGCCAGGAATGAATTGAAGCAATGGAGATAAAATAAAAACAAAATGATGTAGCCGATTTCATAGTTGTTGATAGATTTCCTTATCTTTTAACATTCAAAACAAAACTTACGGCAACAGAAAAATTGACTTCATTATTATTAGTTCGCAATAGTATTTTTAAAGCATATAGTGGCAAAATAAAAATGGAAACCGCGGCGGTAGGGAGTTGATCATTGAATTACCAATAAAAGCGTAAATGAAAATTCAAGCTTATATCGCAATCATGTGTTTTGGGTTCATTCTAATTTCAAGAATTTCCTTTGCACAAAATAATACCAATGACTCTCTCCAAAAACAATTACGAATTGAAAAAGAAGATACAAACAAAGTAAATACATTGAACGCAATTAGTTTGAATCTCTTTCAAAACAATGACACCCTAAATGCAATGTTATTCGCGAAAAGAGCCTTATCACTTGCCAAAAAATTAGATTTTCTGAAGGGTGAAGGTAATGCTTACTATTATATTGCTTTGTTTTATCAAACTTATTATAAATATTCCGAAGCCCTTGTCAACTTCTTTAACTCAATAAAAATTCAAGAGCAAATTGGAGACAAACATGGAAGTGGTGATTCCTATCAATCGATCGCCATCATTTATATGTCGTGTGAAAATGACCCTAAGGCCCTTGAAATGTTTTACAAGTCTTTAAATTTTTATGAAAATAGTGGAGATAAAACAAGCGCTGCTTATTCACTGCAAATGATTGGTACCATATATTGTAGTCAGGCTAATGATTCAGAAGGTTTGAAAAATTATCTCGCTTCTTTCAAACTATATAAAGAAGCCGGAGACAAATTCGGCATTGCCTTATCGCATTGTAACATTGGCTTAATTTATTTCAGGCAAGGACGATTTCAGGAATCTCTGAAAGAAGAATTTTATGCCCTTGGAATGTATAACGGTACCGGGGATTGGATACCTGGCTGGGGCATTTCTTATTGTGATGCAAATATTGGAGATATATATGAACGGCAGGCAGAAATAGCATATGCGACTGGAGAAAAGAGAGCCTCTGAAAAAAGATTCGCAGAAGCATTAAGCAAATATCTCGAAGCGCTGAGTGTTGAAAAAAAAACCGGAAACTTCAGAGCACTGTCTATAACGTATAATCAATTGGGTAAAATTTATATCAAGCTCAAAAAGTTTTCGGTTGCCAAATTTTATTTTGAAAAGAGTATACAATCTTCCGGTTCAAGCAAAGTATCATTAAGAGATGTTTATAGCAGCTTTTCAACTTTGGACAGCATAGAAGGGAATTATAATGATGCATACTCCCATTTTAAAAAGTATATCCTTTATAGAGACAGTTTAATAAATGAAGAATCAGGTAAAAAAATATTGCAATCTTCTATGCAATATGAATTTGATAAAAAAGAGATAGTCGCTAAAGCAGAACAGGACAAGAAAGATGCTGATGCAAAACGAATCAAGAATCAACAGTATTTTGCTATTGCAGGGCTCGCCGTAATCATGTTTACTATTTTAATTATTGCTTTAATACAATTTCGTAACAATAAACAAAAGCAAAAGGCAAATCTTTTACTGGAGAGACAAAAACAAAAAGTAGAAACCACTTTATTGGAATTAAAGTCCACACAATCCCAACTCATCCAATCCGAAAAGATGGCATCGCTCGGTGAACTCACTGCAGGCATTGCGCATGAAATTCAAAACCCGCTGAATTTCGTGAATAATTTTAGTGAAGTAAATAAAGAATTGGTTGACGAATTACAAGGTGAATTAAAATCCGGCAATATGGAAGAAGCAATGGCTATTTCAAATGATATAAAAGAAAATGAGGGGAAAATAAATCACCACGGCAAGCGCGCCGATGCGATTGTAAAAGGCATGTTGCAGCACTCCCGGTCAAGTGCGGGTCAAAAAGAATTGACAGACATTAATGCATTAGCCGATGAATATTTGCGTCTTTCCTATCACGGCTTGCGCGCAAAAGATAATTCATTCAACGCAACAATGAAAACTGATTTTGATCATTCAATCGGCAAAATAAATATTATTCCGCAGGATATCGACAGGGTACTTTTGAATATATTCAACAATGCTTTTTATGCAGTGAATGAGAAAATGAAAATGGCTGATTTAAATTATCAGCCAACTGTTTCGGTTCAAACAAAAAAGATAAATGATAAAGTTATACTCAGGGTTACGGACAACGGTAACGGCATACCACAAAAAGCAGTGGATAAAATCTTCCAGCCATTCTTCACAACAAAACCAACCGGACAGGGAACCGGATTGGGATTATCACTGAGCTATGATATCATAAAAGCACATGGCGGTGAAATAAAAGTGAATACAAAGGAAAATGAGGAATGTGAATTCATCATTGAATTGCCAGTAAAATAATCATTCGGGAATTTGAAAATTAGTGTCACTCATACATCATTAATTCTTTTGAAAGCCGCACCAATAGCGGTAATTAATATTCAGTATCGCTGCACCCATAATATCCAGGGATAAAATATGCAATGAGCGCGGGTTTGAGTGAAATTACCGGTGATTTCACCATGAAATAATATATTCCCATGATGGTTGAAGTGGAAGCAATTTCTCCTGTGTAACGGAGTATCATATTTGAAACCATCAAAATTTTGTTTAGATCGGGTTTCATTCCTGCAATGATCGAACTATCGGTCAAAAAGATCACCCAAAATTCGCCGAAGCTAAGAATGAATCAGAGCAAAAACCTGCTGCGTTTCTTGTCTGAAATATAAGTTTATTCCAAATCGTATTCATTTCATATTTTTAATAAATAGTTGCTTTTGAGATCGTTCTAGTCACGCAACTAAAGCCAAAACTGAAATTGGTATTATGGAAGTACATCATCATCCACAAGTAGAAAAGAAAGCCTTCAAAGAATATTTTTTGGAATTCTTAATGATATTTCTTGCCGTAACAATGGGTTTTTTTGCAGAAAATATAAGAGAGTATTTCGCGGAGAAAAAAAATGCAAAAGAATATCTTGAAGCTTTTGAAAATGAATTGAAACAAAATGAAGCCAGCATTCAGGTATATGACAGCATATCCGCATTGATTTTGCCGATGCAGGACAGTTTAGTAAATATCTTTTTTGAAAAAAAGGAGAATGATGATCTAAAAAAAATATCGAGGCTTCAAATCAAAGCCAGGAGAGTTATCAACGTTCCTTTGCAAACATCCGCTTACGCTCAAATCGTTAACTCGGGAGGGCTAAAATATATACCTGGCAAAACATTGAAAGACTCAATGGCAAAATATCAGGGTTTGATACAAGGCTATATAAAATACAATGACCTGCTTTTTCAACAAAGAAGTTTTTTATTACCAACTATAGCAGCTATCGATGATGAACACGATTCTACTATTGCAGGGTCAGATACGGTACCCAAAATCATACCTTATCCGGAATTGACTCAAAGAGAAAGAAGGCTTATCATTACCTATTACAGGCATTATTATATTCAATATAAAAATGACCAGAATTCTCTGAAAAAAATTAAGCGTGCAGGCAAAAATTTACAGGAAATGGTACAAAAAGAATTAGAATAACGGATGAGGGAGAAAAAATAAATCATTCAGTCTACATCAATTTTCAATTCATAATTCATAACTCTCCACATGGAAGTACATCATCATCCCGACCTGCACCATTGGCGGCATCAGCCACAGATAAGATTGGCAGCAGCGAAAAGAACGATTGAGAAACTGGAAAGCAATCAAATTAATTAATTGCGTTATGAAAAGGATAATGATTTTTTTTGGTTTTGTTATAAGCATGCAAGCTGCTTTTGCTCAAGACATGCCCGATCAAAACGGCAGAAAGAGAATCGACAGTTTAAAAATACTTTTATCTAAAGCCACCAAACCAATGGACAGGTATAACCTGCTTTTTGAAATAAATATTGAGTATTTTACTTATGGAATTGATGAAAATAATGCAGATCACAAATTAGAAATGTTGCGGATTGCACTACAGCAAAAGAACGACAGCATGATTGCAAAAAGTTATAACATCATAGGCGATTATTACTTAGTGGCAGTTGAAGATTACAATACCGCCTTAGATTATTTTTTTAAAGCGATACCGTATGCTGAAAAAATAAATTATAAAACAAGTTTAAGTTCCTTATACAGTGACATTTCCGGAGCATATGCCTTTTTGCAAAACCCGGCAGAGCAACTCAGATTTTTACAAAAGGCTGAAGCGAATTTGCCAGACACAACCAATCCGGAATACGATTTTTTGTTGCTGCAGTCAAAAGTTCAATATGCCTATCATTATTCATTGACTCATCAGCCTGAAACAGCAATGCCTTATTTGAATGCTGCAAATGAACTGAATCTAAAATTGAATTTCCCGGTTTTTGATTTATATATAAAATCAATTTTTGGAAACCTCTACCAGCAATTGGGAGATAATGATTTTGCGACCGCTTATTTTAAAAAAGCCCTCGCAACAGAAAAGCTTGTTTCTGTTCCTTTTGCAAAATCAATATTCAAATATTATTATATTGACTTCCTCGTCCATACCCATAATTATGCAGAAGCTCAAAAACAAGCTGAAGCTTTACTGGACCTTGGAGAGCAGGTGCAGGATAAGCCCAGGCAATTCTACGCTATGGGATATTTGAAAACGATTTTTGAAAAGCAAAATAAAATTGACAGTGCCTATTATTATTCCAAACAGGAATTGATATTAAGAGACAGTATTTTTAATCAGGAAAGATTGAACAAGGCACAGGCATTAGCTTTTAATGAAGAAGTGCGGTCGAGGGAAACTGAGGAACAGCGCAAAGAGAATATCCAATATGCATTAATTGCGCTTGGCATTGTAACATTCATGATTCTTTATTTATTAGTGAGCAGAAGTTTTATTGCGAATGAAAAAATAATTGAATTTTTCGGGGTAGTTGCATTGCTGATTGTATTTGAATTTCTCAATTTATTGCTGCATCCTTTTTTAGAAGGAATAACAAATCATTCTCCCATATTAATGTTGCTTTCGCTGGTTTGCATTGCAGCACTGCTTGTTCCTTTTCATCATCGCCTGGAAAACTGGGCAACAAGAAAATTAGTGGAGAAAAACAAACAGATAAGATTGGCAGCAGCGAAAAGAACGATTGAGAAACTGGAAAGCAATCAAATTAATTAACCGCATCATGAAAAAGTATTCATTGCATTATTATTGATATTCATGGCATTTAATAGTAATGCGCAAAATAAAACGATAGATAGTTTAAAAACTATATTGTCCAATAACCTGCCCATTGAGCGATTTGACCGGGGCCGGGTTTGAATATGCATTAGCATATCATTAAAGCTCATGGCGGCGACATAAGACGCAAAGGGGGAGTCTTTAATTTGGGGAACGGGATCAATTTGCCGGGTTTGCCTGATTACTGGCTATCGGTCAAAAAATCGGGCAAAAGTTAAAAAGGCTGCCAGGGAATTAATACCACGAGGAAAAAATCATGGTGATTTCTATTATTGGTAATTACTGAGCAATTTGAAAACAGCGTGACGCACTGTGAGATTTTATACATGTTGATAGTTTTCCTTATCTTTTAATGGTCAAAGAGACTTACAGGATTTTTAAGGAGATATTTGCTCATTCTATATCGAGATTCATTCCCAATATGAAAAAGAAAAAAGAGAAAGGTGTTTCATTCACAATAGAGGAATTGCAAAAACAGCTGGAAAAGAAAAGTGCTGCATTGGAGCAGTTAAATCAGGAAATTAAAATAGAGGCTTCCCTGGAGCGGGTAAGGGCAGTGGCCATGAGCATGAAGAAACCGGAAGAACTGATTGACATTTGTGAAATATTGCTGGCTGAACTTGATACCCTGGGTTTCAGAAATATTAGGAACACAGAGGTCTTCATATTCAATGACGAAAAAGAATACTTTCTTAATTACGATTATTCAAATGATGGCCTAACCCGGATAATGAAAGTTTCCGGTAAGAATCTGATTGCAGCTGGTATTGATAGGGGAACACTTCAGGATGGTGAAGCTTTCACGGAGACCGGGATAACCGGAATTGCGCTGGATGAATGGAGGACCTGGCGATTAAATAATGGTTATTTGCCTGACCCCAGACTTGATGCCGCTTCAGCTGTGTATTATTATTATTATTATTCCGGGCCCGGGGCCCTTGGCATTTCAACCTTTAGTGCGATTGCGACAGAACAGCAAACAACATTAAACCGCTTTTGCCGTGTATTTGATCTGGCATACCGCAGGTATGCAGACCTTGCCCTTGCAGATGCTCAGGCAAGGGAATCAGAGATTCAAGAGGCATTGGAAAAAGTGAGAGCAAGGTCTTTGGCCATGCATAGCAGCAATGAACTCTCAGAGGTGGTTACGATTGTTAATCAGCAACTGCGGCAGCTGGGGCTATTTATGGAAAGGCGTTCCGCCTTTATCCTGATTTTTGAAGAAAAGAAAAAAGATTATATGCAATGGATAGCCTCGCCAACGTATGACGAGGCCTTTAGCCTGGAAACTCCTTACCTTGATAATCGTATTCAAAATGATATTTGGGAAGCGAGAGAAAATAAGATCGATTATTATTCCAAATCATATAGTGTCCAGGAAAAAAATGAATTGTTCCGGTTCTTTTTTAAACAACCTTCATTCAACATTCTTGCAGAGGAAGAAAAAAAAGTTATCCTCGACAGCGAGCATTACGAAATTTCTATAGCATTTGAAAAAAACTCATCATTGGGATTAGTAGGCCTGACCGGAAATCTTTTATCCAGCGAAGAAGGAGAAATTGTAAAAAAAGTGGCCAGGGTTTTTGAACAGGCCTATATCCGTTTTCTTGATCTCCAACGGGCAGAAGCACAAACAAGAGAAGCACAGATAGAAGCAGCCTTGGAAAGAGTGCGCTTCCACACCATGGCCATGAATAACAGCCACGATGTGGGGGTTGCTACCATTGCCATGTTTTCTGAACTGGAAAAGCTGGAGTTGAAAAACATCCGGGTTGGCATTGCGATCTTCCGCCTTAATCATGCTGCCGAGGTTTGGTCATTTATGAAAACCGAAGAGGGGGAAACGGTCAGGACTTCAGGCACCCTTGATATGAATGCGACGCTTGTATGGCAGGGGCTTTATCAAGGATGGCAAAAGCAAGATGATTTCTTCCACTATTTTTTAGCCGGGGAAGAAAAAAAGGCTTATTACAAGGTGTTATCAAATTCACCGGACTATTCCTTATCGGGAGAAATGCCTGAACTGCCCGATCAGCATTTCCAGGCATATTATTTTCCTGAGGGTGCTATCTGGACCTACTCCCTGAACGTTCATTCGGAAGAACACAGGCAGATATTGAGAAAATTCACGGCCGTTTTTTCACTCACCTTCCGCAGGTACCTGGATTTGAAAAAAGCAGAAGCGCAGGCAAGAGAAGCGCAGATAGAAGCAGCATTGGAAAGAGTGAGGGGCAAAGCAATGGCAATGCACAACTCCGAGGACCTGCTTGCAACCATACAAGTATTTTATCATGAATTGGTCGGGCTAAGTTCAGTGCCGATTATCCGCTGTGGCGTTAGCCTGCTCAGTAAAGAAAATTCTATCGCAGATCTTTCTTCGGTAAGTAAAACAAGTGAAGGAACTCTCGCCGAAGCGAGGGGAAAACTGGATATGGAAGGGCATCCTTTGACTAAAGCTGTTTATGAAAACTGGCTTTTACAAAAAGAATGTCATTATATATTGCGCGGCAACGAGATCAGGAAATATCATCAGTACATGAGAGGCCAGATGGCGATTCCTGATTACCCGGATGATGCCACCCAGCATTTTTATTTCCCCATGTTCAAGGAAGGATCTTTTTATGTGGTCACAGAAAATGAGTTGTCGCAGGCAGATGTGCAAACCTATCGCAGGTTTGTTTCCGTGCTCAGTCTTACTTACAAACGGTATAATGATCTTCAAATGGCAGAAACCAATGCAAGAGAAGCAACCATTGAAGCAGCATTGGAAAAAGTTCGCGGCAAAGCCATGGCCATGAACAACAGCAATGATCTTTCATCAACTGCCAGCCTTGTGTTTACTGAATTAAGAAAACTCGGCATTAATCCCATACGAAGTGGTGTTGGTCTTTTTAATAAAGAGACACGCAACGTACAATTATATTCTGCTACTTCATCCGTGGATGGTGACAGCCTTTCACTCGTGGGCTGGGTGATGATGTCCGGACATCCCGTGCTGGAAGACATTTATCTTTCGTGGTTGAATAACACGGATTATTTTCCGGAGTTAACCGGGGAAGAACTTAAAAAATATTATGAGAAATTATTATCGGGGTTACCCATTCCGGTACACCAGCTGGGGAAAACCCAAAAACAATATGGCTGCTTTATTCCGGTCTCTGTGGGATGTTTTAATGCCTGGAGCGAATATGCGTTCAATGAAGAACAGGTAAAAATCTTTAAGCGTTTCGCATCTATTATTGATCTGACATTCAGGCGCTACATCGAACTGCAGAAATCGGAGGCCAATGCTAGAGAAACAGTCAAACAGGCGGCGCTTGACCGTGTGCGTGCAGACATTGCATCCATGCGCACTGTCAGCGATTTGGAAAGAATAACGCCGTTAATATGGAAGGAATTAAATATTCTCGGCATCCCGTTTATCCGCTGCGGCGTTTTTATTATGAATGATGAACAGCAGCTCATTCATACTTTTCTTTCAACACCGGATGGCAAGGCGATTGCTGCATTTCATATTCCATACGATACGCCGGGAAATATCAAACAGGTTATCATCCATTGGCATAATCACAAAAATTATATAGACCATTGGGGTGAAGAGGAATTTACAACATTTGCTCAAACACTGGTGCGGCAAGGTGCACTCACATCACCGGAACAATATTTAAAAACCATTCCTCATGGCGGATTTTATTTACATTTCCTTCCTTTTTTGCAAGGCATGTTATACGTGGGCAATACAAACAAATTAGCGGAAGAGGATGTAAATTTAATTCAATCCATTGCAAAGGCATTTTCAACTGCCTATGCCCGTTATGAAGATTTCAACAAATTGGAAGCTGCAAAACAACAGGTAGATAAAACACTGGCGGACCTGAGACAGGCGCAGCAACAATTGGTGCAGTCAGAAAAAATGGCTTCGCTGGGT
>DATGFZ010000408.1:0-9686 GCA_035308805.1 Puia sp.
CTAATTATCCAACGCACGGCATGCTTACACTTTCAAAGATCTATGCTGTCAAAACCAGGCACCCCCAATTTAATCCTGCGTTCATGGTTTGCATTCACTAATGGTTGCGAAAGTAATTCATTCTTATTGAACGCTAAAATGTCGTGGTTTAAAGCGAATTGGTAAATTAAGACGAATCCCATCGATGCCAGCTGGAATCCGGGTTTGATAAGTTGTGTTTTATTTTGTTTCAGTAAAGAACACATGATTCACTAAAACATTAGAACCGTGTTACGCAGTAAAACTTCCTTTATTCCTTAGCGAATCCTGCAACCCCAAATATCCATTATTGTTAAGGACTACACCTGATAATAATTACAAGCAGCATTTCATGGTCACATCATTGTTTACTCACATTTGCCAATTAATTATCTTCCTCGGCCCCAGCCAAACCAATCGTTGCCGTTGGCATAAATTAATAATGCAAGTAATAAAACCATTCCTACAACCTGGGCGTACTCTAAAAATTTCTGATTTGGTTTCCGCTTGGTTATTATTTCAATCAACGTAAATAATACATGACCACCGTCAAGCGCGGGAATAGGAAGTATATTCATAAATGCAAGAGCTATGGAAAGAAAGGCTGTCATCGTCCAAAATGCCTGCCAGTCCCACACCTTAGGGAACATGGAAGCAATGCCGCCAAAGCCACCCAATCCTTTATACGCTTCAGTTTTTGGCGTAAGAATTTTCTTGAACTGAGAAATATAATCGTTCAGTGTCTGACCAGCCAACTTTACACCGGCAGGGAAGGATTCCAGAAAACTAAATTGCTTTCTCTCGATTTTTATTAAACCCAGGCTATCCAGGGTTTGCATATCGAGCCCCATGTGAAACCCGAGTGTGCCATTTGCATTAACTAATGCGTGTAATGTATCTACGGTATTATTTCGTGCCACTACAATGGTTACATTATTGTTCTTGTGACGGTCTAATTCATCTTTAAATAGTTGAAATTTTTCTGAAAATTCTGTTTTAACAGAGTCGACGCTGAGGATACGGTCAAATTTTCTTAACCCCGCCTTTGCGGCGTTGGATGAATCAGCTACATCTGCCACGATTATCGGCAATCGCGGAATAAATAATGGATTGCCGCTCTTTTTCTTTTTGATCAGTTTACCAATAAGGTTTACCGGCAAAGCAATTGTTTTATCCTGTCCATCTCTTTGGACCGTTACATTTTCACCAAGAACTATTTTCCTGGTCGCATCATCAAAATAAGTTACCGGTTCTCCGTTAACTGCTACTATTTTATCTCCGTCTTTGAAACCAAGATCGTACATAATGCTGTCGGTAATGGCAATTCCATTGGGAATGCCCGACATCGGAACTTTCTTTTCCCCCCATACAAACAAGACCATACCATAAAGAACGAATGACAATAATACATTTACAGTAACGCCACCTATCATTATTATTAATCTTTGCCATGCCGGCTTGCTTCTGAATTCCCATGGCTGCGCCGGTTGACTCATTTGTTCTTTATCCATGCTCTCATCAATCATCCCGGAGATCTTTACGTATCCTCCCAACGGGAGCCATCCGATTCCGTAAACCGTATCCCCAACTTTCTTCTTTACTGCTGCAAACCACGGATCGAAGAATAAGAAGAATTTTTCCACCCGGCATTTAAATAATTTGGCGGGAATGAAATGCCCGAGTTCGTGAAGTATTACAATGATAGACAAGGATAAGATTAATTGTGCGGCTTTACTTCCAACTAATGCCCAATCGATTACTAATGATGTCATAATATATTTTCAGGTTGCAAAATTCCTTCTTCCTAGGATAAGTATTATTACCAAACGAATAATTTACAATTTTATTAAGGAAGCGGCAAAATTACGCGCCTCCGCGTCGCTCTCAAAATATTCCTCAAGCGAAGGTTTCTCTATAAAACTGACGTGATGCATGGTTTTTTCAATTAAATCGGTCATATCCAAAAACCCAATTCGATTATGCAGAAAAGCATAAACGGCAATTTCATTGGCTGCATTCAGCACACAGGGCAAATTGCCGCCTTTGAATAAGGCATCACTTGCCAAAGATAAATTTCGGAAAGTCTTCAGATCCGGGTCTTCAAAAGTAAGAGTATTTGGTTTTTTGAAATTGTAGCGCGGATAATCATTGGCGATTCTTTTAGGAAAAGCCAAAGCATACTGGATTGGTAATTTCATATCTGGCATCCCCATTTGGGATTTTATGCTACCATCTTCAAATTGCACCATGCTGTGAATAATGCTCTGTGGATGTATGGTAATGCTTACTTGTTCAGGTTTAAGATTAAATAACCATTTCGCTTCGATCATTTCCAAACCTTTATTCATCAATGTGGCAGAATCAACAGAGATCTTTGCACCCATTTTCCAGTTCGGATGCTGCAATGCATGGTCTCTTTTTACATTAACCAAAAAATTTGGTTTTTTCCCCAGGAATGGCCCACCCGAGGCAGTAAGTATCACTTTTTCGATCTTATTTCTTGATTCCCCAATAAGACATTGAAATATTGCTGAGTGCTCCGAATCGACAGGTATGATGGGAGCAATTTTTTCAACCGCTTTGCCCATTACGATGTCTCCGGCAACAACAAGGGTTTCCTTGTTGGCCAATGCTATTGCTTTGCCCATTTCAATCGCTTGAATGGTTGGTTTTAATCCAGCGAAGCCAACAATACCAGCGAGCATCATATCGTAGACGTTTAATCCTGCAGTTTCCTCGATCGCCTTTTCTCCGGCAAAAACTTTTATAAATGTCGATGTTAATGCCTCTTTTACTTTAAGATATTTTTTTTCTTCACCTATAACGACAATATCAGGATTGAATATCAGCGCCTGTTTTATTAACAATTCTTCATTGTTCTGGGCTGTTAAAACAGCCACTTCAAATTTGCCTGGATTCGCTGCGATTACTTCCAATGCCTGTCTGCCGATTGAGCCGGTAGATCCGAATAAAGCAATGCGTTTGGCAGGCAGGTTGTTAGACATACATGGTTTTAAGAAATCAAAAATTTAAAAGTAGTGAAGTTTGTTGGAATTAGTGAAAAGTTGATGCCTGATTGTCCATGGTTTGGAAATCTTTTCAATAAATTCTTTTCACGTAATTGATATTCTATTAGCTATGAAGCTGAATAAATTTTTCAAGTTCTTCTGCCAGCCTTCTGTCGTTGCTTAGTCTCGGGACTTTATTTTGCCCCCCTAGTTTGCCAACCGATTTCATGTATTCAATAAATCCGTTCTTTTTTATTACCCTTATTTCAAGTGGTTTTAAAATATTTCCTGTGATCAGATCATTATAATAAATATTTTTTCGGCGAAGATTTTCATCAACCTTTTTTGCAAAGCTGCGCATGTTCTCCGGCGTGTTTTCAAATTCCACAAACCATTCGTGATAAGATTTTCCGTGTTCCTGTTCGATCATCGGCGCAACGGTAAACTCTGTAACATGCACACCTTCTTCTTCTGCAGCCTTTATTAAACTATATTCCACTTCTTCACCAATGACGTGTTCTCCGAATGCAGAAATAAAATGCTTTGTTCTTCCTGTTACCACCAAACGATAGGGATTTGTTGAAATAAATTTTACGGTATCTCCGATATTATATCCCCATAAACCTGCATTACTGGTTACGGCCAACACATAGTTTTCGCCCTTTTGCACATCTTTTAATAAAATGCGAGCCGGGTTTTCTTTATGAATCTCATGAACTGAAATAAACTCAAAAAAAATGCCGCTATTGGTATTTAACAAAAGGCCTTCTTCTTTTTGGGAATCCTGGAATGCAAAAAAACCTTCGGACGCGGGGAAAGTTTCTATCGAATCGATTTTTTTTCCGATTGTTTCAAAAAGCCTGTGCTTATAGGGTTCAAAGTTTACACCCCCGTGAACAAGAACAGAAAAATTCGGAAAAAGATCCTTTATTCTTTTCCCGCTCACTTCAGTAAGCCTGTCAAAATACATTTGCAGCCACGGGGGAATCCCGCTTATCAAGGTCATATCCTGTTGAATTGTTTCTTCGACAATTTTATCCAGTTTGGTTTCCCAATCTTCAATACAATTTGTTTCGTAAGATGGCAATTGATTGGTACGCAAATAACGCGGGACATGGTGATTGACAATTCCACTTAATCTCCCGGTCGGTATATCTTTTATTCTTTCCAGTTCGGGCGAGCCGGATAAAAAGATCATTTTTCCATTTGCAAATTGTGTATTTCCGGTTTCTGCCATATAACACAACAAGGCATTACGCGCAGTCGAAATGTGATTGGTGATGGAATCCTTTGTTATCGGGATATACTTTGTACCACTTGTTGTGCCCGAAGTTTTTGCGAAATAGATTGGTCGTCCCTTCCACAAGATATTGTGCTTTCCTTCCTTGACCTGATCAATATAATTTTTAAATTGTTCGTAATCTCTTAGCGGGACAGCGGATTTATATTCCTCATAAGTTTTTACATCCTGTAGATTATGCTCTTGTCCGAAAACAGTTTTGCTCCCCACTTTTAATAATGCCTTTAAAATATTTTCCTGGTCGTTGATGGCTGTGGAAATATCTTTTACAACATTCTTATATATATATGAAGCAAAAGGTTTTGCTAAGAAAGATTTGATTTTCATATAGAATGACCGCAATAATCCCGGCAAACCTACGGGAAAAATAGTTGACGGAATGTTGCGATTTTGATAAATGCGTCTTGGGACATTCAAAAGGATCAATGAGCCAGGCGCCAAAAGCCGCATGCCTGAGTACGGATCTGCCGGTTCCAGCCTCCTCACATCATGGTTCGTACTACCGGCTTCTGACTAAAATACTTCACTTTAAACTTCGAATTTTCATGTAATCCCCCTACCTTTGCACCCCTAATATTGAATTATATGTTTGCAATCGTAAAAATAGCCGGTCAGCAATTCAGGGTTCAGAAAGACCAGACATTGTTTGTTCCCCACATTGGCGGCAATGCCGGCGATAAAGTTGAGTTCGCAGAAGTGCTTTTGTTTAGCAACGACGATAAATTATCGATCGGCGAAAAAATTAAGACAAAAGTTACCGCAGAAATTGTGAGTCATGTTAAAGGCGATAAAGTGATTGCTTTTAAAATGAAAAGAAGAAAAGGGTATCGAAAAAAACACGGACATCGTTCTCACTACACGCAAATCAAGGTGACTGCGATTGCATAAAAACATTTTCAATTATTGTCTAAATTAAATAATCATGGCACATAAAAAAGGTGAAGGCAGCGTAAAGAACGGACGTGATTCACAAAGCAAACGTCTAGGTGTAAAAATATTCGGCGGACAACCTGCAATTTCCGGAAACATTATTATTCGTCAACGCGGCACAACTTTTCATCCCGGAAAAAATGTTGGGGTGGGAAAAGATTTTACATTGTTTGCACTGACTGACGGAATAGTAGAATTTAAAAAAAGAAAAGGAGATAAAACGTTTGTAAACGTTAACGAAGTAAAAGCAGACGCATAAAAAATATTTTTAACAAATAAAAAAATATTTTTTGATTGTTCAAAAGAAGTTTCTATTTTTACTACCGTAAATTAGTTTACTAACCAATTAAATTCTAAAAAAATGGCAACAGCAAAAAAAGCCGCTAAGAAAAAAGCAGCTCCTAAAAAGAAAGCTGCTCCTAAAAAGAAAGCAGCTAAGAAAAAGAAATAGTTCTTTTTTCTTAAGGCAGAAAATATCAAAGTCCCGAATCACTTCGGGACTTTTCGTTTTTATATCTTGCATATAATTTCATTTTTGCCCGTTATGACTATTGATAATTATTTTATAGCAGACCAGTTTTCTCTTCTGGCCAAACTTATGGATATTCACGGGGAGAATTCTTTCAAGACAAAATCATATTCCATTGCTGCGTTCAATATCGAAAAGCTTCCTGAGCAACTGGCGGCTGTATCGCAGGATAAGATTTTTGCCATTAAGGGAATTGGTGACGCCATTGGTAAGAAAATAATCCAGATCATTGAAACGGGCGAATTGACCTTGTTAAAAGAATACATTGAAAAAACTCCGCCGGGACTGATAGAAATGCTGGGCATAAAAAATATCGGACCAAAAAAAATATCTACAATCTGGAAAGAAATGGGGATAGAATCCGTTGGCGAATTATTATATGCATGCAATGAGAATCGGTTGATGTTGTACAAAGGGTTTGGAGAAAAGACACAGAAGAATATTCAGGAGTCAATAGAATTCTTTTTTAAAAATCAGGGAAGTTATTTGTATGCAGAAGCAGAACCTTATGCCTTTGATATCGATATCAAATTAAAAAAACAATTCCCGAACGAAAAATTTGAATGGACCGGAGATTTCAAAAGACAATTGGAAATAGTCAATAAACTTGAGTGGCTGACAACTACGTCCATCATTATTTTGAAGAATTTTTTTCATGCCAATGGTTTTTCGATTGAAAATCATGCTGACAAAGATTTAATGGTCAAACATCCCGAAGGAATAAATTTGGAATTTCATTACTGCACAAAAGAATATTTTTACAATGAGCTATTCAAACTCAGTAGCAGCACAGAATTCCTGCGATCGTGGAATGAAGTCACAAATTGGAATGAGGCGCAAAGCTTTCATTCAGAAGAAGAGATTTTTTCATCAGTAAAAATAAATTTCATTCCTTCTCATCAAAGAGAAAGACCCGAAATGATTGAAATGGCGAAAAAGAATGAATTGCCGGCCGTTATCAGAGACACTGACATCAAATCAATCATTCACAGCCATAGCAACTGGAGCGACGGTTCCAACACTGTTGAAGAAATGGCCAATCGCTGTATTGAAAAAGGATATGAATATTTTGTGATCAGCGATCACAGCAAAAGCGCTTTTTATGCAAACGGATTGACAGAGGAACGAATTAAGGAACAGCATCTGTACATTGATGAGTTAAATAAGAAGCTATTTCCATTCCGGATCTTTAAAAGCATTGAGTGTGATATTCTGAATGATGGTTCTCTCGATTACACCGATAACATCCTTTCCACTTTCGACCTGGTCATTGCTTCTGTTCACTCCAATTTAAAAATGACAGAAGACAAAGCAATGTTGCGATTGTTGCGTGCAATTGACAATCCATACACAACCATTCTTGGACACATGACCGGCCGTCTGTTATTGAGCCGTCCGGGATATCCGGTTGATCATAAAAAAATTATTGAAGCCTGTGCAGAGCACGGTGTGGTTATCGAACTGAATGCCCACCCCCGACGACTGGACGTTGACTGGCGTTGGATCGGGCATGCTCTTGAAAAAGATGTTTTGATATCCATTGACCCTGATGCTCACTCTTTACATGGATATGAAGACGTAAAGTACGGGGTGCTGGTCGCCCAAAAAGCCGGAGTGACAAAAGAAAAAAACCTGAGCAGCTTTAATTTAAAAGAATTTGAAAATTTTCTTTCCAGAAAGAGAAAATAAATCAAGAAACCTCCGATACGGTAGGCAGTTCAACAAAAAAAGTGGTTCCTTCGCCCACTTCCGTGGTAAACCATATTCTTCCCTTTGCCTGTTCAACGATTGTTTTACTCATTGCCAGTCCCAATCCGGTTCCCGAAGATTTTGTGGTAAAGTTCGGGATAAAGATTTTTGATTGCGTACTTGCCGGAATTCCTTCCCCGTTATCGGTTACCTTAACAATGACCGCATTGCCGGTCAGTTCTTCACTTACACTGATTATTCTTTTTTCCTTGTGACAGGCCTCCAAAGCATTTTGCAAGAGGTTAGTGAATAACCGGTTCAGTTGTGTTTTATCCGCATTGACCATAACTTTTTCATGAACAGGGACCCACTTAAACATGATGTTTTCCGTTGTTTCATACAGAGCTGTCAATGGGTGGAGCATTTCATGCAAATCGAAGATTTCATTTCTTGGATTACCGATATTGGCAAATTGAGAAAAATCTGCGGCAATTTTTGAGAGATGATCGATTTGCTCCACCAAGGTATTGGCAACACCGGTGGTCAATTCTTTGATGTTGTCGGAATTGTTATCAATTGCCTTTTGCAAATATTGAATGCTCAATTTCATTGGTGTCAATGGATTTTTAATTTCATGAGCAACCTGTCTAGCCATTTCGCGCCATGCGCCTTCACGTTCACTTTTAGCAAATACTGCGGCGCTTTCTTCAAGCTTTCGGACCATTTTATTATATTCTTTTACCAGTTCGCCAATTTCATCTTTTCTCTTCCATTCAATTTCTTCATTTGTTTTTCCAAGATTTACATCGCGCATTTTTTCAGATATCAGTGTAAATGAAGAAGTGATTTTATTGGTAAGAAATAAGGCTATTGTTCCCGCAATTAAGAAAATAAATGCGTTGAGATCAATGATCGTTACCAGGAATTTTGATATTTCATCTTTTAATTCGTCTTCAGTACGGAATGAAGGAATGTTCAGGTATGCATAGGCGTCCCCATTTTCATCCCGCAATGGGCCATAAATACTCAGGTAAGAAACCTTTCCAATTTCTTCATTATTAAAAAACTCGATTGAATTTAGGTTGTGAATATTATAATAAGCAGTAGGGTTCATTTTTTCATTTAAAATGGCCTTATTGTATACGAAAGGGTTGGATGAAACGATCAGGTTTCCGTCAATGTCATAAAGGTTCACATCGATGCTGTGTATCGCTGATACATCGTTAATCAGTTTCGACAAAATATCTTTTTTGCCATAATTGAATGTTTGGGTTGAATCATTAAATGTTACCAGTTCATCGAGTTTGTTTTGTATTTCTCCGAGCATTATTTGTTTTGACCTGTTTAATTGTTCCTGGTTGTTTCTGTTGTACCGATTGATAAAAAATAAAATAGTAGCGATACCAATCACCACAAACGAAAACAAACTCACAAAAATAATTGTCGTATGAATTTGAGCGCGGATATTTAGTTCAACATATGATTTAATGCGGCTCCATTGCAAACGGGTGCGAATGAGTATCGATGCCACTCGAAATATGGAAAGCAACAATAAAAATGCAGTGAACAGGTATGCAAATAATGTCACGGCCTCGAGAATGGAATTATCTTTCTTAACGATTATTACAATTTCGTTATCAGAAATAAGATGCCATAATTCATCGTAAGATCCGTATCTGCGCTGGACATAATCTGTTTTCGGGATTTCACTTTCTGAAAGCTGTGTAGGGAATTGATAATTGTTGTAATAATAAATAAGCTTGTTGTCAGTATAAATCGCGTAAGAATAAGCTGTTGCGTACTCGGGTAAGAATTCCTTTTGTTGCTGAAATAATTCAGGGACAAGCAAATCATCATCTTTATAATTTTTCGGCTCTGATATAATAAAGAAATAACCCATCGTCTTATTTCTCTTATCCTTCACCGTTTTCTTATAGATGTACATCAGTTTGTCAAAAGATTTTGCATAATACCGCAAGCCTGTAATATTCGTATCAGTCCCCTGAACATTCAAATCTTTTCCCTGAATATTAAAAATGGTATTTAGTGTGTCGTATGAAACCGGCGCATCATTGAATAAACTTTTTTCTGAACTGTCGTAAGTATAGATTTTCGTGTCGTAGCTGTGCCGATAAGCGATGTAATTATTATTGATAATGCTGTCTTTGAGATAGGGGTTCATAGTTGGGTTCTCAAACCTCCTAAAATTCTG
>DATGFZ010000409.1:0-3661 GCA_035308805.1 Puia sp.
TTATTTTTCATCGCGTCGTGCCAGGGAATAACGCTTGTGACGCTGAGGTTCATTAATAAATACAAAACGGTTATGCCCGCAACCGATATCAGCATACTGCGGGGAATATTTTTCCCGGGGTTTTTTATTTCGCCGCCGAGATGGCAGACATTATAGTATCCCAGAAAACTATAAATGGTTTTTACTGATGCTTGTCCGAGTGCGACGAAAAACAATTGATTAATTATGAGATTATCATTAATGTGTTTGAGTGGTTCTAAGATTTTTCCATGTGCAACGCCACCACCAATTATCCAACTGAATATAACGATAATGCCAATCCACAAAACTATGCTTAGCTTTCCTATGTCTTCAATTTTCCTGTACAACAGGATGGTAACAAAAATTACCAGACCACCAGAAATAAATTTCGCTTCCCAAAAACCCAGCGGCATAAAAAAACTCAAATATTCTGCAAACCCGATTGCCGCTGAAGCCATTACCAACGGCGCCTGTATCAATGTTTGCCAGACGTATAAAAATGAAAAAAATTTCCCCCACTTCTTTTCACCGAAAGCAACTTTCAAAAAATTGTAACTGCCCCCGGCCAACGGATAAGCGGCACCAAGCTCACTCCAAATCAAAGCATCGGCAAAAGATAAGAGTGCGCCGACAAACCATGCATACAAAAAATAAGTCCCGTTGGTAATTTGTATGACCATGTACAAAACCACAAAAGGCCCAATGCCAACCATGTCGATCATGTTGATGGCAGTAGCCTGAACGAGATTAATTTTGCGGGGAAGAATGGATGAAGACATGAATTTTCAATAGTGATGTAGTTCTTACCAATTTTAAATTTTAAACGACGAACCAAAGAATGCATAGGTGATACTGAAATGAATGAATAAATTCCAACCCGTCTTTGCATTCTTATTTGCCGTGCTGTTATCGTGCAAAAACGTCACGCCGTTTTTGCAAATGTCTCAATCGCCTCCACCAACAAATCCAGGTTTTTTGTTGTTGTATAAACATTGGGTGTTACCCGAACCCCGTGAATATTTTCCCAATCAATGCCTACTGCGTGAATTTTATATTTATCAAACAAAAATGCATCGAGCTCACCCGGCTTTTTACCTTCGATATTTACAATTCCAATCGCGCAACTGAATCCTTTTTTCATTGATGTACCGATTTGTACTTTAGGAATGTCTTTTACTTTGCTCATCCAGTAATTTTTCAAATAAAACAACCGTTGTTCTTTTCTTTCGCCGCCGATCAGGTCATAAAATTCAATTGCCTTCCCCGTTGCTTCTTCAATAAAAAATGGGCGAGTTCCGAGATTTTCAAATTTTCTTATGTCTTCACTTTTCGCATCACCACCTGCAAATAGCGGATATAAATTTTTTATTTTTTCTTTTTTCACAAACAACAAACCAGTGCCGATACAGGATGCAAGCCACTTATGTAGGCTCGATCCAAAATAATCACAACCCAATTCTGGAACGGTAAATTGAAAATGCGCAAAGCTGTGTGCGCCGTCGACCAGCACTTCAATACCATGCTGGTGCGCAGCGTCAGCAATTTTTCGAACGGGCATTATTTGCCCGTTCCAGTTAATTATGTGTGTAACATGGACCACTTTCGTTTTGGGCGTAAACGCTTTTATATATTGATTCGCGAGATATTCATTGTCTTCACTAGGTAAATCCAGATTTAACCAAATTAATTTAATACCGTCGCGCAATTCACGCTGCCTCCAGGCATTGATCATGTTTGGATAATCTTGTTTTGTCAATACCACTTCGTCGCCGGCTTTTAGTTCCAAGCCAAATATTACCGTCTCCAGGGCTTCGGATGCATTGCGATGCATGGCAATTTCTTCCGGCGAAACACCAGCAAGTTTTGCAAGATTTCTGCGCAATGGCTCACGACCCTGGTCGAGAATGCGCCACATATAATAACTTGGTGCTTCATTGGATAAATCGAAATATTTCTTCATCGCATCCTGTACAATTTTCGGAGAGGGAGAAACGCCGCCGTTATTCAAATTGATGATGTTTGGCGAAACCGTAAACGATTCCTGAATGTAATACCAAAAGTCTTCGTCGCTTGCCAAATCAGCAGCGGGGCGATTTTCTGCTTTCAATAATGTTTGGCGCAAATTGCGACTCCAAGCCGGTTGTGTTAGGGAACTTAAGAATGCGGATGTGGATAACGTCCCAAATGTATTAAGAAAAGAACGGCGATTAAATTCTCTCATGTTAGTTGTTTGAAAATTAAAAGTAAGAAAAAGCTATCAGCCAAGAGTGATTACCCGACAGTTGTTGATTTGTACTATTCCTGTAGGGGTATCTTACCCCGTCATTTTTGCTTTGCAATCCGCTCATCGTTTGTGACATTAGGTGATGCAGCGACCGATGTAAAATTCAATTAAATTGCTGCCATGCACATCTCCTCGATCAACAAAGTCCGGCCATTGACAGTGTGAATTTAAATTAAACTCACGATCAGGATTAATTCAAAATAATTCCTCCATAAATCCAAGGAGATTTTTCTTTGGATTTACGATGATTGATGGATAACATTTCTATTTTAAAAAATGAACCCATACCCAAAATAAACCTGAACCTAATGCCTGCACCAGGATTCATGAGCATGCGGCAATGATGCTCAACGATGAACAAAAGTTGGTAACAAAAAAGAAAAAAACTAAATTACCCGGCCCAACTAATTTTTTATGAAGATTATTGAGATCAAAGTACTAAAAGGGCCGAATTACTGGAGCATTCGTCGACCCAAATTAATACAAATGAGGCTCGACCTCGAAGAAATGGAACAGCGACCTACCAATTCCATTGAAGGCTTCAGAGAACGACTGGAAAAATTATTTCCATCGATGTATGAGCATCGATGCAGTGTAGGAGAAGCAGGAGGATTTTTTCAGCGCGTGGAGGAGGGCACCTGGATGGGACATGTTATTGAGCATATCGCGCTCGAATTGCAAACACTTGCCGGAATGGATACGGGGTTTGGCCGCACGCGCGGCACTGGAACAGAAGGCGAATATTATGTGGTCTTCAGTTATATGGAAGAAGATGCGGGCATCTATGCCGCGCGCGCTGCGGTGAAAATAACCCAGGCACTCGCAGACAGCGTCGCGTATGATTTATCTGAGGATATTCAGCAACTGCGGGAGATCCGCGAAGACACCCGGTTAGGTCCATCCACAGGTTGCATTGTGGATGAAGCGATGAAGCGCGGAATCCCATACATAAGATTGAATAAACAATCGCTCGTTCAATTGGGTTATGGCGTGAATCAAAAACGAATCCGCGCTACGATCGCCAGCACCACCTCTTCTATTGCAGTTGATATTGCCTGTGATAAAGAAGAAACAAAAAATTTATTGGAAGCTGCAGAAATCCCGGTTCCGCGGGGAGTAATAATTAGAAATGAAGACGGATTGAAAGAGGCTGTTGGTAAACTTGGTTATCCGGTTGTGCTAAAACCAATTGATGGGAATCATGGAAAAGGCGCTACAACAAATGTCATGAACTGGGAACAATCCCTGACTGCGTTAGCCGCGGCGCAAAAATATTCGAGGAGTGTTATTTGCGAAAAATTTATCACCGGTTTTGATTTCCGGGTATTGGTTATTAATTCCAAATTTATTTGTGCG
>DATGFZ010000410.1:0-5058 GCA_035308805.1 Puia sp.
AGTGTAGAGCTCTTTTATTTTCAATCGTTTCACGCCATCAACCTGCATCAACGCTATGGACTGTCCTTCTTTCACGGAACCTCTTGCCACTTTGCCCACTGCAATTCTTCCTAGAAAAGAAGAATAATCCAGAGAGGTGATCTGCATTTGTGTTGGTCCTTCGGAAATCTTTGGAGCAGGCACATAGGTAAGAATTCCATCCAACAGGGGGGTGATGTCTGCACACTGTTCATTTTTATCATTGAACCAACCCTGTTTTCCCGAACCATAGTAAGTCGGAAAATTTAATTGTTCTTCGGTTGCATCCAGATTAAAAAATAATTCAAATACTGCGTCGTGCACTTCGTCCGGGCGGCAATTTGGTTTATCAACTTTATTAATGACTACGATGGGTTTCAAATGCAGGTGCAATGCTTTTTGCAAAACAAAGCGCGTCTGGGGCATCGGTCCTTCAAAGGCATCCACCAGCAATAAAACGCCGTCTGCCATTTTAAGGACACGCTCCACTTCGCCGCCAAAATCAGAGTGACCCGGAGTATCGATTACGTTTATCTTGACATCTTTATATTGAACAGCCGCGTTCTTGCTGAAAATGGTAATACCCCTTTCTTTTTCCAGTTCATTGCTGTCCATGATCAGTTCGCCCGTTTCCTGATTGTCGCGAAACACCTTAGTAGCATGTAAAATCTTGTCTACCAGCGTTGTTTTACCGTGGTCAACGTGAGCGATAATGGCTATGTTACGAATTTCCATAAGTTGAAATATTGATTATTTGAACAGTTGATACCCTAACGCAAAATACAAGCCAGCTAATATCAAGAATGTTCAAAAAAACGAGGCGCGAAGGTACGACAAAACAACGGGAAGGCAAAGGAATGTGAGCTTAAAACGAGATTTAATAAAATGTTGTTGTTGTTGCCTATGTGATCGCTGAGCGGGAAACGTGGGGCTGGCGGATACCCCTGTAAGGACCGGCGAGTTTATTGTTGATAATATCCTGCGTAAAACAAAAAACATTTTCCGGTATAACCAAGGAAGCAAAACCGGGATCCCGATCTCTCTGGAAAAGAACAATCCCATTCACACCCTCACATAAATCTTTCTCTTATCCAAAATATATCCTATCAGCCAACAAAACAGCATAAATGTTATGGCACCCAATAAAGAACCGAAATACAAGCCAGCATGCTTAAAAATATGTTGGTACACCCATCCGTGCAATGAAGTGTTACCAACCGGAATAATTTCCATCACCGTCGCGCCCAGTTCAGATAGCAGGTAGATAAACAGCGGATTTTTCCCGACCACAGTAAAAAAACCCGTCCATTTTGTTATGCCGAGAAAATCTACCACATAAATAATAGCAGCGATGATCACGCAATCCAATCCAACCGTGTAAACCACAAATGAACTTGTCCATAATTTTTTGTTTATCGGAAAACCTAAATCCCAGAAATATGCAACAACCAGCAAGCAAAAACCCGCGAGTAATAATTTTGCCAGACCTTCAAAAGTCTTTCCTTTCGCCTGCAAAAATTTTCCAACAACGTATCCCGCAACAACATTTCCAACCGCAGGCAACGTGCTTAACCAGCCTTCGGGGTCAAATGCTATCCCCTCACCATGATACAAATGATTGTCTCCCATCAGCCATTTGTCTAACCGCAAACCTGCATTGCCAGTCATGCTGAGCGGATCTACAGGATTTCCAAACATCACCATTACCGGCCAATAAAGCAATAATATAAGCACAGAAATGATGATTGCGGCTTTGGGCTTTAAATAATAGATCAACAATGAACCGATCAGGTAGGCAAGCGCGATGCGTTGCAGCACGCCTAAAATCCTGGTGTTAGCGATCGGCGAAAGAACAAGATGATGCTGATTGTCGTATTCAAAAAATGGAAACCAATATAAAAGATAACCACACAGAAAAATGATCAGCGTGCGTTTAAAAATTTTCCCAAGTACCTGCCCCTGTGAAAGCGTGGTCCACTTTGCCATTACAAAACTCATTGCATTTCCTACTGCAAATAAAAAAGACGGAAACACCAGGTCAGTCGGCGTGAAACCATTCCAGCGCGCGTGTTCAAGCGGTGCGTAAGAAACAGGGCCGCCGGGCGTATTTACAATGATCATGAAGCAGATGGTCATTCCGCGAAAAACATCCAATGCAAGAAATCGTTGACCGGGGATTGAAGATGGCATGAGCAATTGGTTTTGGTTTGAATAATCAGTGCTAATCAGTTCCGAAATATCGGAAACTTTGTGCATCTGTCCAAAGGATAGCGCGCTGATTTTTGTTGTGATCACGATTTGTCAGCTTAATGGTATTTCTTCAAAATTAGGAATCTCAACAAATCCGCATCGCGCCATGTTAACATTTTCTGATGATCCTTACGATTACCGTTATTAAGAGGCTCAACAAAATCATTGTGGTAATTGGAAAATAAAAACGAAAGTTTTCCTTTTTGACGCTAATATCTCCCGGCAGGTGTCCGATCCAATGCAGCTTATTGCCAAATAAATAAATAATAACGCCCACGACAATAGCTGCTGCCCCAAAAGCAATAATATATTTTCCGGTCTCGCTGCTCATGGTGTCGGTGAATTTTCAATTTTCATAATATTTACTTTTCACAAATATTTTATAAATTCAACACACAAATTTAAATCATGTTCAAAAAATGGTTGCTCGCTTTACCGATTGTTCTGGTTATCTTTTATTTTTTGGGACCGGCGCCTTCAACGCCAAAGTATTCGGCGGAGATGCCAACAGTTCCTGCCGGCGCAAATGATTTGGAAAATTATATTAAAGCAAATGAATCGCAACACAAAATAAAACCCGACAATGAGGCAAGAATTATTTGGGCAAATGACTCGCTCAAACAAAAAACGGATTATGCAATTGTCTACTTGCACGGGTTTGGCTCTTCGCAGGCAGAAGGTGAACCCGTACATCGGAATATTGCGAAAGAGTTTGGATG
This sequence comes from Puia sp., assembly GCA_035308805.1. Taxonomy (GTDB): domain Bacteria; phylum Bacteroidota; class Bacteroidia; order Chitinophagales; family Chitinophagaceae; genus Puia. The sequence goes on from DATGFZ010000410.1 coordinate 2,988, forward strand.
CAATTTGTTTTTATCAAGATTGGCAGAGCAGGGAATTGACACCGTTGATGCCATGGTACACTTTACTGTTGATGAATACTGGGAATCTGCAAAACAGGCGCTGGCAATCGGTAAACAACTGGGCAAGAAAATCATTTTGATGACGACGTCAACCGGAGGAACCTTGGCCTTGAAGCTTGCGGGCGATTATCCGAACGATGTCGCAGCCATCATACTAATGTCGCCAAATATTGCCATCAATGATCCCAATGCGTGGTTGCTAAATAATCATTGGGGCTTGCAGATCGCACGCATGGTTTTGAAATCGGATTATATTGATTCAAAAGATACGGGAGTTTTGTATAAGCAATACTGGTATTCGCATTACCGCGCTGAAGCTGCCTCACAATTGGAAGAATTGCTCGAAACGACGATGACCAAGAAAACATTTGAAAAAGTCGATCAGCCAACTTTATTGCTTTATTACTTCAAAGACAACATTCATCAGGATAGCGTGGTGAAAGTTTCATCCATGCTAACCATGTTTGACCAATTGGCTACTCCCGACAGCTTGAAAAGAAAACAGCCAATTCCTGATGCAGGCAACCACGTTATCGGCTCTTACATTCGATCCCACGCAGTGGATGATGTACAAAAACAAATTGAGAGATTTTTTGTCGATGTGTTGCATTTGAATCAGGTAACGAGCAATCAAAAGTAAAACATATATTTCTACCGCTATCTGCCAACCGCCACCTTCTTTTAGTTCCTTCTTCGTAATTTTCCGGTTGATAACGCTTGTTTATGAATCGTACAAAAATTGCGGGTATTGGAATGTATGTTCCAGAAAATGTTGTCACCAATGATGATCTGACAAAGATCATGGACACCAGTGATGCATGGATCCAGGAAAGAACCGGCATTCGCGAACGCCGATATGCAAAACGATTCGAAGACACCACCACCACGATGGGCGTTGAAGCGGCCAAGATCGCCATGGAGAACGCAGGGGTGAAAACAGCAGATATCGATTTTATTATTTTCGCAACATTAAGCCCCGATTATTATTTTCCCGGATGTGGCGTTTTGTTGCAACGCATGATGGGGATGAAAGAGATCGGCGCATTGGATATTCGGAATCAATGCAGCGGTTTTATCTACGCACTGAGTGTGGCCGATCAATTCATTAAGACAGGCATGTACAAGAATATTTTGCTCGTTGCTGCCGAAACGCATTCCTATGGTCTTGATTTCACCACCCGCGGAAGAAATGTAAGCGTGATCTTCGGTGATGGCGCAGGCGCTGTTGTTCTGCAACCCACGACAAAAGATGACCAGGGGATCTTAAGCACGCACCTGCACAGCGACGGCGATTCCGCTGAACTACTGAGTATGCCCAATCCGGGATTTCATGCGGGAAGATTTTGGAAAGAAAAAAAACCAGCCACCCCGTCCCAGTTGTTTGGCGGCCTTTTTATTACTCCTGATCTGATTAAAGAAGAAGATATTTATCCGTATATGGATGGTCAGGCCGTTTTTAAAAAAGCAGTGATAAAATTTCCGGAAGTGATCAACGAAGCGTTGAACGCAAACCAATTAAAAGCTTCCGATATCAGGTTATTGATTCCGCACCAGGCAAATTTGCGTATTTCCCAATTTGTGCAGCAGCAAATGCATTTGCGGGAAGACCAGGTATATAATAATATCCAAAAATACGGAAACACAACGGCAGCCTCTATTCCAATTGCATTATACGAAGCATGGAAAGACCGAAAAGTAAAAGAGGGAGACCTGATTTGTCTTGCTGCCTTTGGAAGCGGCTTTACCTGGGCGAGTGCATTGTTGAAATGGTAAGTTTTCAGCTCATCTTCAAAATTTCAAATTGACTAATTTTCAAATTTCCTCCAGAAGAATAATCTATCTTATCAATCCTGTTTCGGGCATCAAAAAAAAATCCTCCCTGCTCGAATTGATCATCAGGAAAAACAAAGAAAAGAAGATGGACTATGATATCGTTTATACAAACCCCGAAGGCGACTATGAATTTTTAAAAGAAAAGATCCGGACAGAAAAAATAACCGATATTATTGTT
>DATGFZ010000411.1:0-6415 GCA_035308805.1 Puia sp.
AACCAAAAATACAGTTTCATAATTATTCTTTCGAAGAAAGGCAATTCATTATCCTGGCTTAAATATTTTTCCATCACAATAAATTGAAAGTCCCCCACCACATTGTTTCGTTCAAGCGATTCGTAGCGGCTGGTGATATTCACCTCTTTATTCGTCACCAGTTCTTCCACCACCCGGCGGAACATCAGATTTATTTTGGGTGCAATGCGAAAACCCAACCTGAACTCAACACGGATGATATCATTGGGAATGATATGATCAACAGAATATTCCGCCGTATACGGATCATCCAGGGTATCAATATGCACAAACCAGTAAATGTCCGCGCGTTTCGGCTTTTTATTGAGAATGGAATAGATGATTTTGTGTTCAATTTCCCGCGGGTTGTTCGCACTTGTCATGTAAACAAGATGTGTTGCCGCCTTGACCACGGTTCGGTCGTTGCTCAATTCCTGAATCTGCGGTATATAGTGCTCCATCCGGACAAACTCAACATAACGGTTCTTGATTTTGCGCGACCGGTACCATACATACATGACAATAAATAATCCGCCGCCGACGATCAGGGTGACAAAACCACCGTGTTTAAATTTATCAAGATTTGCAAAAAGAAAACTCAACTCGATGGTGAGATAAACTGCCAGGTATAGATAAATAAACCCCGAAAAAACCCTGTGGGCAATTAAATAATTAGAAAACAGGATGGAAGTGGCAAGCATGCATAAGGTTATTGCCAACCCATAAGCAGCCTGCATGTGCTCGGAATCGCGAAAATAGAGCGTGATGCCGCAACAACCGATGAACAATAAAAAATTTATGGCAGGAATATATGATTGTCCTTTTTCTTCTGTGGGATAACTGATGCGGAATTTCGGCCACAAATTCAATCGCATGCTTTCACTGATCAGGGTAAAGGATCCGCTTATTAAGGCCTGGCTGGCAATGATGGCCGCTGAGGTTGCGATGATAATACCTGGAATGATAAACCATTGGGGCATGATGCTGAAAAAAACGCTGCCCTTGTCCACATCAAATATTTTTCCATGATTTTTGGCAAGCAGCCATGCTCCCTGGCCCAGGTAATTAATAATGAGGCAGGTCTTAACAAAGATCCAGGAAATACGGATATTACCGCGTCCGCAATGACCAAGATCCGAATACAGGGCTTCGGCGCCGGTGGTGCACAAAAAAACGGCACCAAGCAACCAAAATCCTTTCGGGTAAGTAGTTAATAATTCAATGGCATAGTGCGGGCTGAACGCTTTGAAAATATAGAGATCATCCAAAAGATGCGTGCTGCCCAATACGGCAAGCATGCCAAACCAGATAAACATTATCGGACCAAAAAGTTTTCCGATAGAATCTGTTCCGAACTGCTGCAGGAAAAAAAGTATTACTAAAATCCCTAAAACTATAAAGACAATGGTTTTTTGCTCAATATTGTGTAAGGCCGGCATTTGGCGCAAACCTTCAATCGCAGAAGTGACGGAAATGGGCGGGGTGATCATTCCGTCGGCGAGCAACGCAGCACCTCCAATCATCGCCGGCAAAACCAGCCAGCGTTTCTGCCTGCGTACCAAAGCATATAACGAAAAAATACCGCCCTCACCTTTGTTATCCGCTTTTAAGGTGAGCCATACATATTTGATCGTGGTTTGCAGGGTAAGTGTCCAGATGATGCAGGAAAGAGCGCCAAGAATTAGTTTTTCTTCAATAATCTTTCCGCTCACGATTGCATTGAGAACGTATAATGGAGAAGTTCCAATGTCTCCATAAATGATACCCAGGGCAATAACTAAATTGGCAACTGTTACTTTGTTAATCTGTTTGCTGCTCACAGTGTATATTGATTATAGTATTAGCTGGAAGGTTCATAGCTGGCAAACAAGTGCGTCAGGCTTTTGGCCTGACGCTAGGCAAAGTTATAGCGAAATAAATTAATCAGCGACAGAACTTTTTTTAAGAATTCTGTACCATAAAAATTTTCGTATATCAATAACAATTATCGTAATAGTTTTGTGTTGAACTTTTGTTTAACTTACCCATCACTAAAAAAATAAATTGCTATATGCAAAAAGTTTTAAGAGTATTTGTTTTTTTGGCAGTTGTCATTCTTCCTTATGCATTAAGCGCCCAGCGAATCATTTATTCTGAGCCGGAAAAAGATGATGGAAGAAGAACCAATTTCGATATCATCGGAAAGATCGGGGGCAATATTCTGGTTTTTAAGAATAACAGGAGCGATAACGCTATTTCCGTATATAATCCAGACATGAAGCTGTTGGACCGTGTGCACCTGGATATGCCTGCTGCCTATACGGATGTTTATTTTATTCCTTACCCGGATTACTGTTATATGGTTTATGAATATCAGCATAAAAATATTGTACACCTCACCATGGTAAAACTAGATGGCAATGCAAGGAGGCTGAATGAGCCAGTTGACCTTGACACCACCCATTTCAGCGGTTCGGCCAATAAAATTTATACCACTGTTTTCAGTGAAGACAGGCAAAAGATCGTCATCTTTAAAATCAACAGCAAGAACCCGAAAAATTTTCTTTTCACGACTTTCTTATACAATGCTCAATTGGAACTTTTAGACAGGCACCGCCTGTGGTTGCCTATGGAAGAGAAAAACGATTATTTCACGGATTTTGTGCTGGATAACGAGGGCAACCTGGTATTTGCGAAATTTTTGAAAAGCAACAACGATTATATTTCCAAAGTTGCCTTTGTGACAAAGGGGGCAACTGCCGATACTTTTTCCATTAAGGATGCGGGAACGGCAGACCATATACTTGATGAAATAAAAGTGAGAGCTGATAACCTCAACAAACAATATATTTTAACCGGTTTTTATTACCGGCAGCGAAAAGGAAACATTGAAGGAATTTATACTGTTATCTGGGACAGAACGACAGACACCAAAATAAAAGAAGCGCTCACTGTTTTCAATGACGAACTCCGTTCGCTGGCAAAAAGTTCCGAAGAAAACTTAAAGTCAGCGTTCAATGACTTTTTTATTAAACAGGTAATTCCAAAAAAAGATGGTGGTTTTATTTTAATTGGCGAATCCGAATATACCTCCTCGCGCGGCGGTTATTTTAACCGCTGGGATTATATGTACGGCTCACCCTACTATTCTCCGCTGGATTATTATGGAGGACCGTATTACAGTCCCTTCAGGTATGGTTATGGCAATCCCTATACAAATGGTTATGGCAATCCCGTACGCTTCCATGCAGAAAATATTATGATGCTTTCTTTTGATAAGGATGTAAACCTGGAATGGAGTAACGTAATTCCCAAAAGCCAGTATGATGATGAATCTGACATGCTCATTTCTTACCAGATCATGAACACCGGCGGCGAATTGCATTTTTTGTATAATGAATATGACCGCAGAAATATTTTGCTTACCGATCAAAGCATTTCAACGGAAGGAAAAATCACCCGTCATCCGACCTTAAGAAATTTGGACAAGGGTTATGAATTTATGCCGCGCCATGGAAAACAAATCGGAGCAACACAAATAATATTTCCGTGCCTGTACAGAAACTATCTTTGCTTTGCAAAAGCTGAATTTTAAATTCTATACCAGAACCGGTGATCTCCATTTTCAGGCAAAAAAGCCAAACCAATGCGCTGCTGTTGCTCTTGTATGCACTGGCATTAAAATTCTCGGGCTTTTTACATCCGGTGGCCCCGGTTTTTCAGAAAGGGGATAATTATTTATATCATTTTATTCTTGAAAAGCTTGATTCACTTTTCGGGACCAACTTTTTGTTGTTCCAGGTTATCAGTTTTCTTTTACTGTTTACCCAGGCAACTTTATTCAACCGCATCTGCAATTATCAAAAACTTTTTCCCCGGCAAAATTTTTTGCCGGGAATGTCTTACATACTCATCACTTCATTATTGCCCGACTGGAATCATTTTTCCGCGCCTCTGTTGGTGAACTCTTTCATGATTTGGGTTATTTACAGAATGTTCTCTTTGTATAACGATCCAAAGGCGACGCTGTCCGTTTTTAACATTGGTATTTTGATTGGTGTCGTCAGTCTGTTATATTTACCGGCAATTGCTTTTTTAATATTGATGTTCTTTGCCCTGCTCGTCATGCGCCCATTTCATTTGCGCGAATGGCTTATGGGATTACTTGGTTTTACTTTTCCTTATTATTTTCTTTTTGTCATTTTATTCATCACCAAAAAATTTGACTGGAAAAATATCTTTCCAAAAATTGCTTTTACCTTGCCCTCGATTCCACATTATATTTGGGTCACCTGTGGCATTGCTTTAGCAGTCATTCCTTTTATCATTGGAGGTTTTTTTGTACAAAGCAATTTGAATAAAATGCTGATCCAGGTAAGAAAAAGCTGGGCGTTATTTTTGATGTTCCTGATAACAGCCGTTGTCATCATTCTCATTAACCGCGCGACTTCCTACGAAAACTGGATTATTGTAATCATTCCCTTCGCCGCTTTTCATGCAGCTGCTTATTTTTATTCTACCAGCAAGGCGTTCACACTTTCATTGCATTGGATCACTTTCATTTTTGCGGTCTATGTAAATTATTTTATGTAAAACTTCCGGTTTCGGGGAATCCGTTAACTTTGTCAGGTAAAAATTCTTTCAACCATGAAATTTGGGGTAGTTGTTTTTCCGGGTTCCAACTGCGACCGCGACATGCAGGAAGCATTGCAAAATGATCTTGGCCAGGAAGTTATTATGTTGTGGCACAAAGACAAAGACCTGAGCCGGTTTGACACGGAAGATTGCATTGTTTTGCCCGGAGGTTTTTCATACGGTGATTACCTGAGATGCGGGGCCATTGCCCGTTTTAGCCCGATGATGCAAAGCGTGATTGAGTTTGCTAACCACGGAGGTTATGTGCTGGGCGTGTGCAATGGTTTCCAGGTATTGTGTGAATCTCATTTGTTGCCGGGTGTATTGTTGCGCAACAACAATCAACAGTTCATTGGTAAAAATATTTTTTTGCGAGATGAGCATTTTGAAACCAAAACTTTAAAACTGCCCATTGCCCACGGGGAGGGCAGGTATTATGCAGACGAAAAAACGTTGGATGAACTGGAAGCGGACGGACAGGTAATTTATCGTTATTGTGACCAGGCAGGTAACATGAACGATGCCGGGAATCCCAATGGTTCCCTGCGCAATATAGCTGGCATTTGCAACAAGCGGCGTAATGTATTTGGGTTGATGCCCCACCCGGAAAGAGCCTGTTCAGAAGCATTAGGCAATATTGACGGGCGTTACGTTCTTGAATCCCTTTTTATTAACAAGGAATCCCTTAAGCTCCCTGAAAAACAATTGGTGAATTTTTAGTTTTTCTTTAGCTTTTATCATATCCACCTTATTTTCTTTTATTCGTTCTTTGTTGTATGAAAAAAATAGTTCTATTTGCTCTGGTCATTTCTTCAGTCAATTTAATTACTGCTCAGTCAAGCAAACAAGTTAACTGGACCTACACCGCAAAAAAGATCGCCGAGAACACCTATGAAGTACACATGACGGCTTCCATAAATGGGGATTATCATTTGTATGCACAGGATGCGGGGGGCGACGGACCCATTCCGACCGCATTCACCTTTTCAAAAAATCCGGTTTTGCAATTGAATGGAAAAGTGAAGGAAGTTGGAAATCTTGTAAAGAAATTTGACAAAACCTGGAACCACGATCTGAAATATTATGAAAAGAACGTCGATTTTGTGCAGGTTGTAAAATTAAAAGCGAATATAAAAACTGATCTTATCGGGAAGGTTGAATTCATGGTTTGCAACGACAGGCAATGTCTCCCGCCTGCAGATGTTGAAATAAAAGTTAATGTCGGCAGTTAGTCGCCCGCATGACGATAATATATTTTTAAAAAAGAGTTCTTCGTGTTAAAGAACTCTTTTACTTTTAGCACATACTATGATCCGGCAAATTATTTTATTGTCCGTTTTTTTTGCTGCAACTTTTATTTCGTTTGCACAGGACAGTACTTCATTCAAATGGGAAGCGAGCAGTAAAAAGATAGGCGATCACGTATACGAATTGCATTTTTCAACTGACGCAATTAACGGATGGCAATTATATTCTGCAAATCAAAGCATTTCCGGGGTCGCTTCCGCTGAATTGACATTTCCAGATTCATTGATAAAAGTTGATACCGTTTACAAAGAAACCGGAAACGGCAAAACCATACAGAATAAGATATTTGACAATGCTTCTTTTAGAGTCTATCAAGGCAAGGTTGAATGGGTAACGACAATACACATCAATGAAACTGTTCCGGAAACTTTGTCAGGGACTTTTAAATACACTTACGGAAAGAACGATCAATTCTATTCCCTGGCGCCATTTTCATTTGCAGTGAAATTAGCTGGCGGGGTTCGGGCAACAGCAA
>DATGFZ010000412.1:0-5746 GCA_035308805.1 Puia sp.
GAATAAGAGTAAATACTTTCAGAAGACAATATGATTATTGATTGCCGGTTGTTTCTGCCGGTTTCTGGCTGGCATAGTGTTGCGGAGATTTATTTTCGCAAGGTTGTGCAGCCGCGCTAAAGGATTCCGGCCCCGGATCCACACTTTGTGAAGCAGCATTTCCCCGGGAGTGAACAGTACCGGAACAGCAGGCAACCGCGTTTGAAAGAATTCCTGTCGCCGGATATAAAAGAAAAAAGTATAAGGTGGGAATGGAAAAATATCTCAGTGCCTCCATAAAGACATGGAGTAATTACTGCCCTTGGCCGTTTAGCCTTCAAATATCAGCGAAAAAACCACCATTCGTGAATTGAGTTTGTCAATGACATTGGAATAAAGCAGGCTTGGGTCCCGACTGTGTATGTTGATCAGACCGTCGCTGATCTTCAGTTCCGGCGATAATATAAAGACGGGGAAAAATATCTGGCAGCCAACGCCGGCCTCGATGCTAAAATCATACGGTTTTAATTTTACCAGATCCTGTGCTTTGCGCGAAGTTGCGTTTGAGGCCAGATCGTACTGATAATTTAAACCCCCGAGCATATAAATCCTGAAATTACCGATGCGGTCAGATAAAAATTTGACCTGAACGGGAAAGCCGAGCAGAATGGATTCCACCTGTTTTGTTGCCACCGGTTTTTCGCCGTTTTGCGGATAAGAAATACTGTAGGTAAGATTTTTGTAAGCGAACATCAACTGGGGAAACACAATTCTCGCTTCCCAATGCGGCGAAAAATGAAATGTGTGCATGCCCGCTAATCCAAAGCCACCGGTGTTTTCAGGATTGACATACATCACGCTATCACTCCCCAAAAACTTTGGATGAGCGCTCACGTTGAAATGCGAATTGTTATATATCAGGGCAATGCCGAGATGATAAAATTTTTCGTCGTGGTCGGGAAGATTTAATTCATCGCGCGTGAATTGTGCGGAAACTTTAAATGAACAGGCAGACAACAGGCAAATGATAAAAGAACGAAAAAGCAATTTTATTTTGATCCGCAATAAATGGTGCATATTCCTAAACTGAGCTTTTTGAAATAAATATTTGTGTATCCCTTTTTTTGTAAAATATCTGCAAAATTTTTTCCTTCCGGAAACGCATTGACCGATTCCTGCAAATATTCATAGGCTTCACAGTTTTTCGCCACCCATTTCCCAACTCCTTTTGCTGCCATACGCATGTAAAAATTGTAGAGCCTGCGAAGAAAAAGTTTTTTTGGTTTTGAAAATTCAAGCACGACTAATTTACCGTTTGGTTGTAATACGCGCCGTATTTCGGAAAGCCCTTTTTCAAGGTCCTCAAAATTGCGCACACCAAAGGCTACGGTTACAGCATCAAACGTATCATCGGAAAGGTTTATTGCCTCGCTGTCGCCGGTTTCGAGCTCAATAACATTATTTAACCTGAGCTTGGCAATTTTTCTGCGGCCGCGCTCAAGCATTGATTCTGAGATATCTATACCAATGATTTTTTTTGGATGCAAGTATTTGGTCATCATCACGGCCATGTCGGCTGTGCCGGTGGCCACATCCAGGATCAATTGCGGATCTTTCCCGGATAATTCCCGGATGGCACGTTTTCTCCAGTACATATCAATGCCGGCGCTTAAAAACCTGTTTAAAAAATCGTAACGAAAAGCAATGCGGTTAAACATATCAGCCACCTGCTCTTTTTTACCAAGCTCAGAATTCTTAAACGGTACAATATTATCGTGCGAGTATTTTTCCATGAAACAGCGAAGTTATGTACCATTTGCGATTTACGTTACCGGATTTCTCCCGCCTCCTCGGGAGGCCTTAATGATACCAATTCGCCCTACCACGATCCATGCGGATCCGGCATGTGTTCCATCTTCAACATCATGTATTGTCCCCGGGGTTGTATATTATGGCTGCCGGAGAGTGGTTTTACCATTTGGAAAAATCAATAAAATCAAATGAGTAATTTCCTGCATCCATGCCCATGGTTAATTTTTAGTGTCTTTGAGGGCAGTTAACATCAAAGGCTAAACTCAAAACTGTTGTTATCTTGCATCATACCATGCAAATAAATTCAGCAAGATACATCATCAGCAGTCCGGATTATACAAAATGCCCTGCACCGGATAAACCGGAATATGCATTTATCGGAAGAAGCAATGTTGGCAAATCATCGCTCATTAACATGCTTTGCAACATCAGTGGCCTTGCTAAAACATCACGCACGCCGGGAAAAACCCAGTTGCTCAATCATTTTTTGGTCAATGATAACTTTTATATTGTAGACCTGCCCGGTTATGGCTTTGCCAAAAGATCGCTGAGCCAACGAAAGCAATGGCAAAAGATGATCGAAGATTATTTGCGTAAGCGCGAAAACCTGATGAATGTTTTCATCCTTATCGACAGTCGTCACAGCCCGCAGAAATTAGATATTGATTTTGTCAATGAACTCGGCAAGTGGAAAATTCCATTCACCGTAATTTTTACAAAAGCTGATAAGGAAAATCAAAAGACGGTCAGCGCAAACGTGAAGGCATTTTTTAATAAACTCAAAGAGACCTGGCAGTTTCTGCCTGGTTATTTTGTGACCAGCGCGGTAAAAAAAAACGGCCGCGAAAAAATCGTTGAATTTATTGGGAGGATGAATGAAGAATTTTCAAGTGATGATTGAGGCGGGATGGAGCGCGACAAGTACCTGTCATCCGGATAAAGTAGAGCGGGTGCTCGACAGATCAAATATCAATTCACCACTTTATTCGCGCAACTGCTGCTGGCAAAAGCTTCTGGCTTGGCTTTAAAGGCAAAGCCCATTCCCAGAATGTAGCCCATTGCTTCTTTAAGTGCATCATTACTTTTAAAATGCGGATTGGTGTTGATGTCGGCGTGAACTTCCATATCAACATCATACTTCGTAAACAGGTCGCATAATTCATAAGCGATCTCGATGCTTTTGGCAACTTCGACGAGCATGCGTTCTTTGATGGTGAATTTGTGTTTGGTTTTTTCGTTGTGAATAAACATAAAACCACCACGCCCTTCACGAAGAAAAACAATTACCGTGGCAAATTCAGTTTCGGCGCCCTTCACCTGCGAGTCGGTGCCAATGCAAACTTTGAGATGATTTCCATTTTCGGTTTCGCGGCGGATAGCATTTTCAACAGCATCTGCAATTGGTAATTCAATCGGGTCGCCATTAAATTTTCTCCATAACATAAATTAAAAATGGGTTTTTCGAATTTAGCGAAAAACCCATTACCGGCAAAATTGTTACCTGTGCGCTCTTTATGAATTTTGCTGGCTGAAGTTTAAGGTTAAGGGTGTTTTCATGGGTACAGATCGCAACATATGATTTAGGGTTTAGGGATTAAAATCGGGTTATTTTAAGCGGGTATACAATAAATTTATATGCGCATCTGCGGTTATTAGCAACGGCGAAACAATATATTTTGGGTGATGACCAATGACCGGCTGAGGTTTCAGTAAGTCGATAACCGACTGAAAATAGCAATAAAGAATCTGAATGTAATTCATGGGATATAATTGGATTTTATTCGTAGGATAACTCGGAAAAATACGATGGACTTTACCGTTAATAAAAACGAAAAACGAAAGCGAATATTGTATGCTAAAATTGATTTGTGCTGAGCAAAACCAACGTGCATGCCTCCAAAGCCTTAATGCCATTGGCTTTGGCAATATTAAAAAATTCCGCATTTTCTGCACCCGGATTAAAAATTATTCTTTTGGGATGGAGTGATAAAATATAATCGTAGTATTCTTTTTGATTTCTTGGATTGAGATAAAGTGTTACGGTACCGATATCAGGGTAGTCTTTTTTTTCTGTCTGGATTTGTACGTCGGCGACTGTTGTATTTTTTCTGCCGATTGCCACAACCGGATGATTGTGCTGGCGCAAACGATTTACAGCAAGGAAACTATACCGCTCGGGATTATCCGATGCGCCAATGACGAGCGTTTTATCCTGGGAAGAATTCTCCATACCATGAATAACGAACCAGGCGGTAAAAAGGTTTAACCCCGGCCGGGTCTGACCCTGCATTACAGCTGTTCGTTCTTTGCATGGTTCTGCTCTTCTTCTCTGTGTCAGGAAGGCTGAGACCCTCCCGGTAAAATCCTGACCGGATCAATACTTTGGACAATCCAGACGCTTGTCGGTTTTCCCTTTTGTACTCTCTTTGGAGCGGATGACCAGCGCGAGATAACCTCCGCCATTTTGCAGACTTCTTTTTGCGAATACATTAGCCCAATTATGAATTCCGATCAGTAACGGACCTGCCTTACATGCCCCGCCGATCCAAAATTGGTTTTCTATATTATACTGAAGGGGAAAATATAGGCCCCATTTTTTTGTTTCCCATCTTGGGGTGATGGTTAGTAAATTTAATGACTGGGTATAAAAATGCGAATAACCCGCGGGCTGCTGATTCAGATTTAATGACAGCTCTGCATTGAGATAAAAATCGTTTCCTAAAAAACGGTCTGCGTTAATGACAATTCTTGAAGGACCAAAAATCTTTATTTTTTTTCCGGCAAGCAGGGAGCTGCTTGCAAAAGTGGATATGCTATCATTGATTGCACCCAGACTTTTTACCCCGTTGAATTTCTTATCCAGAACGGTATCGGCAACATCTTGCAGATGGCTAATTAACCTGCTCTGCGTGCCGAGTATATATTGATTGTATCCGAGGTTCAATAGGGAAACTCCGATTTTCCAGTCATAATCATATTTGTGTTCATCCTTTTGGTAATAGTCGTTTAGCGTTTCCTGCCTGATCAGGTATTCAAAACCGATATCGCCGGAAATTCCGCCGCGTGCATTATTTACGAGCGCGCTGAGGTTTTGTGTCAAGGAATGATTCTTTTGCCAGTCATCGAAATTGTCAGAATAACCGTACCGTGCATTGGCGGAATGCAGTGTATAAACAGGCGGGTTATTGTTGATGACGGCTGTCGTGAATGTTCCGTTTTGAATTTCTGTAAAACCTCCGGCGACGCCGCGCGTGACCTTTACTGTCAGCCCTCCATTTAAACGGTTATCACCATCATCATACATGGTTTGGCTGTACGATCCAAAAATTTCGATCCAGCTGCTGCCGGTAAAATTTCCATGCAGGATGCCATTGGGGTCATTTATGTTGAAAAAATCGTGGACGTTGTGCAGGGTGTCGATATAATTATAGGTACCTGATAATAACCGGCCATAACCCAGCAGGTTTATCCCAAAAGCGATTGTTTGTTTTTGATTCAGCGCGATTCTTGTATTGAGCACATGCATGTTGACATTCACATCGCTGAAACGTTTGTATTCACCGGCGTTAAAAAAATATTTTGAATTTCGGGGCGGGGAAAGCAGCGAGTAATCGGCAATGGTATAAAGATTACTCGCGTCTTTAAATTGTAGGGAAAAAATATCAATATCCCATTTGAATGGTGTGTTTGCCATAGAAGCGGGATTATTTGACACTCCGAGACTTCCGGCGAGTGATGAACCTTGCACAGCGTGGTAGTCCTGGGCCGACAAAAGGCAATGATCCGATAGCATGAAAACAACAAGCAAAAAAAACCTACCCCATTTAAAATGCCATGCCATGTGTTTGTTTTATCAGGAATGAAACAAATTTTGGAAAGGGTTTGACTGAGCCGATGAGCAGGTTGGTGAGAATTTCGTTGCCAAAAAAACGTTGTATGATTCTTCCGGTTCGTA
>DATGFZ010000413.1:0-7473 GCA_035308805.1 Puia sp.
AAGAGACCGGAAAATGATAAGTATAAAAATCATCAGTTTGAAATTCATGAATCGTTTCTCACTATGAACCGTCTACTCGTTTCGGTCTTATTGCCAGTTTTATTTTCTTCTGTTTCCTATTCTCAAATTCATTGGCAAAAAGTAGATTCAATGTATCAACCGCTTTCGAATTCAATTCATATTTTCCGATCAAAAGACTCGGTGAACGGAAAACCGTTTATCGCGTATTATCTTTCCGCAAAACTTAAGGACAAAAGACTTCTCTTCACTGCCCAAACAGGTAACGGTCATCGCTATACGCCATCGCAATATTACCGGCAGGAACAGTTTCCTATCGTGGTCGTGAACTGCGCTTTTTTTTCAATTGTAACCAATCAAAACCTGAGTGTCATAATTAAAAATGGAAAACTTGTTTCCCGCAACATCACTTCACTCAAAGGGTTGGGAAAAGATTCTGCATTATTTTATTATGTTACGCGCAGTGCAATTGGGATTGATAAAAATCGCAATGCGGATATTTCCTGGACTTTCACGACATCATCAAAGCACAGGGTGTACGCTTTTGAAAACGGGCCGGTGATCACAAAAAATGAGTACACACATCCGGATATTTTTGATTTAAAGGACGTAGATTGGAAATGGTGGAAGATGCAAACTGCCGTCGGCGGCGGTCCGACATTAATCCACGATGGGGAAATCAGGATCACCAATAAAGAAGAAGAAATTTTTTCCGGCGAAGAAAAATTGGCAAGAACGGCAATGGGCTATACAAAAGACAACCGGTTGATCATACTCGTCATTCAAGGCGGGAATGCAGAAGGGGCTACCTTTGAAAGAGAAGCAAAAATGCTAAAAGACATTGGTTGCTACGAGGCTTTGAATCTTGATGGAGGTAAAAACAGTTGCATGCTCGTTAACGGAATAGAGACCATCTCTCCCTCAGAAAAAACCGGGGAAACAGAATTGCCGGCGGTATTTATGATAAAATCGCCTTAGGCATACCTTTCCCTCGTGGTTATTTTTTTGAAATGGGATTTCTAAGAGATATGTTAAACTGGTTAGAAAAGATAAAATTCCAATTTAAAAACATATGCCATGCGTGATTGGTTAAAAGCGTTGATTGCAGGTTATGCTGCTCACCGATTGGGGGGTGGTTGTGTGAGCACCATCGTTATTTTTTTTCTTGTTTATTGGCTTCTCGGGCATTCCGGTTGTCATTGAGAAATCCATTGTGCTTCCACAATTGCCGAGAAGAATATTTGCTTTGTGGTCAGTACTTGCTGCTAGGACAGCAGCGACCGACGGGGTTTCCGTGATATCTCCGGCTTTATTCAGTTATCAGCTTTTCATATCCCAAACCAGTGCACTGGCACCCAGAATAGCTGCATCGGATTCTCTTAAATGGCTTACCAATATTTTTACCTTATTTTGAAAGACCTGGATAAGATTTGATTCCATATGTTCACGAGTAGGTTTTAAAATAAGATCGCCGGATTTTGTTAACCCGCCGAATAATATAATGGCTTCGGGGCTGCTGAACATCACAAAATTGGCGAGCGCAATCCCTAAAATGGTTCCTGTGTAATCAAAGATTTCTTTGGCCAGTTTATCCCCGGCCATGGCGGCGTCATATACTTTCTTTGAATCGAGTTCCTCGGGCAGAACCTCACGCAGCAAACTGGGCTCATTGCTATTCTGCAAAATTTCAATGGCATTTAATTTGACGCCCGTGGCTGAGGCATACACTTCCAACGGTCCCCGTTTCCCGGTCCCCTCGTGCAACCTGCCATTGGGGATGATAATGGTGTGCCCCAGTTCACCCGCAAAACCATCATGTCCATAAATCAATTTCCCATTGGCCACGATGCCACTGCCAACACCCGTTCCGAGCGTGATCATGATGAAGTCCTTCATTCCTTTGGCCGCGCCATACATCATTTCGCCAATGGCCGCAGCATTTGCATCGTTGGTTAAAATGGTCGGAAGTTGAAATTTATTCTCGATCAGTTTGGCAAGGGGAATGATTCCCTTCCAAATTAAATTGGGGGCGTATTCAATGGTTCCGCTGTAGTAATTTCCATTCGGTGCACCAACGCCGATACCCCGAATTCTCCCGGAGCCCCCTGCGTTTTCGATCAGTGGCAACAATGCTTCATACAATTCATTAATAAATCCATCGATTTCTGCATGATTGCGGGAAGACATCTCACTTGAAAATAGAACATTGCCATTGCGGTCCACTATTCCGAATTTGGTTCCTGTGCCCCCGATATCAATTCCAATCGCCAATGGTTGCAATGATGATGACTTAGATTTTGCCATAATTCGAATATGAAATTTTGAAAATAGCCCAATTCCTCAATTGATACACTGAGTTGTTTTTAAACTGATTCCTAATGTCCGCCACCGATCTGCTCATCAAAGTTTAATCCTTGAGATTTCAAAACAGATCTTAATCGTATCGCAAGAAAAGCAAGAGCAGCAAAACAGCAGGCTGCTACCAAATAAGAAATGTGCATATTATTTGTTTTATCACCGACCGAGCCCTGTAAGGGCGGAATAACCGCACCACCCAGAATCATCATAATCAAAAATGCCGAACCCTGACTTGTATATTTCCCCAGGCCTGCTATGCCTAAAGAAAAAATACAAGGCCACATGATTGAGCAACAAAGTCCGCCACTCATAAATGCATAAACGGAAATGACTCCTTTTGTCGCAACTCCGAAAAGCATAGCAAACGACGCGAGTAAAGCCAGAGTAAACAATGTTTTAACTGGCTTTTCTTGACCATAAAAGAATGCAATTATGGCAATGATAATGCAAATGGAGTAAGCCCAAAGATCGTGTATATCATTCCCTTTAAGCACATTGGCAATTAACACCACACCAAATGCAATGAACGGTACCACGATAGTTGCGATTCGCTTTCCCATTTTTGATAAATTAAAAACACTGATTGCTCCGGTCCATCTGCCAATCATTAAACTTCCCCAGTACAATGAAATATATTTTGAAATTTCATTGTCCCGTAAACCCGCCTCCGTTATATAACCAGGTGTTTTCAATAACGCGCCAAAATTGTTATCAATCGTCACTTCAACGCCCACATATAAAAAGATCCCGATCATTCCCAATATCAATTGCTGATATTTCATAGCGCCCCAACCTTCACTGTTCTTGGCCGCGCTGTAATAAGAAGAAAATAAAATTATTAATACCATCGCCAGCGTGACTGCCAATAATTCTACTTTGCCAATATTGGTCAATTGTCCGATGATGATGATGACAATTAAAAATCCCGTCATTAACGACAAGGACAATGAGGCTTTTTTTGAGCTTTCAAATTTTGATTCATCTTTGCCTGATGGCAGTTTGGAAAATGTAAAAAATAGGGCAACTGCGGCAAATACGCAGGCAACCAGAATATAGAAGTTATCAACATTGGTTACCGTAACTACTTTTTGAGCGCCGCTTACGCTACCAAATAAAAAGAAACTTATTATGATTGGTCCAAGTGTGGTACCGAGTGAATTAACACCGCCGGCTAAATTTAACCTGTGTGAACCGGTTGCGGGATCGCCCAGTGAGACAGCAAAAGGTTGCGCTGCCGTCTGCTGCAACGAAAACCCCAGGGCGACAATAAAATAAGAAACCAATATCAGCGGAAATGAATGCGCATTTGCGGAAGGTATGACAGCCAATGCACCTATAACGGATATCCATATCCCAACAATAATGCCTCTTTTGTATCCCATCTTATTTAGAATATCATAGCCAAATGCGCTTGACAATAAATATAGGATCAGAGAGCCCACAAAATAAGCACCGTAGAAAGCTGAACCGATTAATTGGGATTCGAATTGTGTCAAATTGAACTGTGTCCGGCAAAAAGGAATAAACACACTGGACGAGGCAGCTATAAATCCCCAGAAAAAAAATACAAGTACTAATGTCGCAAGCGCTCCTGTTTTGGTTGGAAGTTTAGGTTGATTCATTTGCAATCGTTTGTTTTGGTAATTGAACACTCAAAATAGAAAGTTTTCCTGAACTTAAAAATTTTTAATTCTTGATGATTGAATTGAAAAACCTTGCTAAATTGGTTAACGGTTCATTGTTAATGGTTCATCATAACGCTATATTGCTGTGAATTGTGAATCGTCAACAATGAACTTTAAGCAAATGGAAATTATACACGTCAGTGCGGAATGTTATCCCGTTGCCAAAGCCGGCGGATTGGGGGATGTGGTTGGCGCATTACCCAAATATCAAAATGAAGCAGGGCATGTTGCCAAAGTCGTCATGCCGATGTATCGCACAAAATTTCTCAGTCAGAATGAGTGGGATGTGGTGCACAAAGGATACACCAATCTGGGGAGCTATTGGTTTCCCTATACCATAATAAAAGAAAGAACGAACAAGCTCGGATTTGATCTTTACCTGGTGGACATTTTTGGACTGCTCGATCGTGAAATGATTTATGGATATGATGATGATGCGCAACGGTTTACTGCTTTTCAAATTGCGGTGGTTGACTGGATCTCATCGTGGCAACATCATCCGGACATCATTCATGTTCACGATTATCATGCGGGATTAATTCCTTTTATGATAAAATATTGTTACCGCTACCAGCATCTCCAGAATATCCCAACCGTTCTGACGATTCACAACGCGCAGTACCAGGGCTGGATGGTCTGGGATAAAAGTTCTTATATCCCGAGCTGGGATCCATGGAAACAGGGGATGCTCGATTGGAAAAATAATATCAATCCCCTGGCCAGCGGAGTCAAATGTGCCTGGAAAGTGACGACAGTCAGTCACAGTTATTTAGAAGAATTGCGTGTGGCTGCTAATGGCATGGAAGCGCTTTTTGAATATGAAAAAGGAAAATGCGTCGGCATTTTAAACGGAATTGACAAGGCGGTATGGGACCCATCAACCGATAAATATATTGATGATCATTTCACGGCAAAAACTGTGAAGGAAGGGAAGAGAAAAAGTAAAAAAATGCTGTGTGAAACTTTTGACCTTGATATTAATAAACCTTTAATAATTTTTATTGGTAGATTAGTTGGAGAAAAAGGAGCAGATTTGCTGCCCGCCGCATTTGGAGATTCATATTATTATGTGGGAAGAAAAATGAACTTCCTCATTTTGGGCAGCGGATTTCCTGAAGTGGAGGCGCAGTTGGAAAGCATGAAATTGCTCAGCCAGGGTGATTATAATTTTTATGCGGGTTATAATGAAAGTTTAAGTCACCTCATGTATGCCGGCGCAGATTTTATATTGATGCCGTCTCGCGTGGAGCCGTGCGGGTTGAACCAGATGTACGCGATGCGATATGGAACTGTACCGATGGTTCGCAATACAGGGGGTCTTCGTGATACGGTGATTGACTACGGAGATAAAGGAGGTTACGGAATAAGATTTAATCACGCAATTGTTGGCGATATAACACAGGCAATTTGGCGTGCTGTTGAACTTTATCAGGACGAAGAAAAAATGGAGTCGATAAGACAACAAATGATGGAATTGGATTTTAGCTGGGAGCTTAGTGTAAAACAATATATAGATTTGTACAAGGGTTTAATTAAGTAAGGGAAGTCTGGCAAATAGCTTTTGAGAAAAAGCCTGAAATCAAATTAAAAGAATGAATGACGATTTGATTGTTCCAAATTATAATTTCACATTTTCACATTATCAAATTAGTATACCATGTCAAAAGATGTTTTAGCAGTGATCCTCGGTGGTGGCGCCGGAACCAGGTTGTACCCGCTGACGGCCAGTCGTTCAAAGCCTGCGGTGCCTATCGCCGGCAAATATCGTCTCGTGGATATTCCCATCTCCAATTGCCTTAATTCAGGAATCAACCGGATGTTTGTGTTAACGCAATTTAATTCCGCTTCGTTGAACAGGCATATTAAAAACACGTATCATTTCAGTGCATTCAGTGCGGCATTTGTCGATATTCTTGCGGCAGAGCAAACCCCTGATAATCCGACCTGGTACCAGGGAACCGCGGATGCCGTCAGACAATGCCTGCGTCACCTTGGCCCTTTTGACAGTGAATATGTATTGATCCTTTCCGGGGATCAGTTGTATCAAATGGATTTTATGGAAATGATCGACCACCACAAACACATGAAAGCCGATATTTCCATTGCAACAATCCCTGTTCCCGACCGGGAAGCTTCTGATTTCGGAATAATGAAAAAAGATGAAAACGGCATGATCACCTCTTTTACAGAAAAACCCAAAAAGGACATTTTACCGCAATGGATGAGTGATACAGGTCCGGAAATGCAGGGCCAGGGAAAACATTATCTGGCGTCAATGGGAATTTATGTTTTTAACAGGAAGCTACTCGCAGACCTGTTGCAGAATGTGTATGTGGAAGCTACGGATTTCGGAAAAGAGATAATTCCCCAATCACTGAGCACCTACAAGGTGGTGAGTTATCAATATAACGGCTACTGGACAGACATCGGAAATATTTATTCTTTCTTCGAAGCAAATCTTGGTCTAACCGAAGACATTCCCGATTTTAACCTGTTTGATAACAGCAATGCCATTTATACCCGCGCGCGCATGTTACCTCCTGCAAAGATCAGCGGCACTACTTTGGAGAAGACAATCATAGCAGAAGGATGCATCATCAATGCTTCAAGAATTGAAAACAGCGTTATTGGAATTCGTACCCGTGTGGGTAGCGGAACGACGATTGTCAGCAGTTACCTGATGGGAAATGATTATTATGAAACTTTAGAAGAGATTGAACGGGCAGATTCGCATAGTTTGCCCACGGTTGGCATCGGCCATCGTTGCTACATCCGCAATGCGATCGTTGATAAGAATTGCCGTATCGGCAACGATGTGCGCATAAACGGAGGTAATCACCTCGAAAACGCCGACCACAGTTTATATACAATAAAGGATGGAATAGTGGTGGTGAAAAAAGGGGCTGTGTTGCCAAACGGATTTGTGATATAATTTATTTTTGACATTTATTCAGATAAAATACTTATCCTCGATGCTTGGATCCGGGTAGGGGTGAAGCCATACATCTAACGTTAATGCTTATACGAAAAAAATTGCCATGACTACTGCTGTTGCATCTTTTACAAAGCCTCGACTGGGTTTTTTACAAATTTTCAATATGAGTTTCGGATTCTTTGGAATCCAGTTCGGATGGGATCTGCAGCGCGCCAACATGGGACCGATTTATGAATACTTGAAAGCATCACCCGATCAGATCCCTTTATTATTCCTAGCTGCGCCATTGACGGGCTTATTGGTTCAACCGGTAATCGGTTATATGAGCGACAGAACCTGGCATCCGTGGTGGGGCAGAAGAAGGCCTTATTTTTTTGTTGGGGCATTATTGAGTACGATCTGTTTATTTTTTATGCCGAATAGTGGATCGTTGTGGATGGCTGCAGGGTTATTATGGATCCTGGATACTTCCGGGAA
>DATGFZ010000414.1:0-10680 GCA_035308805.1 Puia sp.
ATGCTGTTGCAAAAGGCTGTGATTGCAACAAAAGACCATCCAGCTAAGTGATGAATTGGTTTGTTCATTTCCTGTTCCTCACCGACAATTAATAATGAAATAAGCATGTAGAAAGCTTTTGCAGATTATGTTTGGACAGGAGTTCGACTCTCCTCACCTCCACTGAAAATGATGCAAACTTCTGCAAAATGACGCGAATCAGCATTTTTCAAAGGGCGGAAAATGCTGATTTGCGCAAGTCTAAGCGGGCTTTTACGTGTACTTTGGAGACCAAAGAATTATGAACCCTTCTTTTTTCTTTGCGCGCCTTTGCCCTCTCTGCATTCGATAAACTCCTGTGCAGTAATTTCCACAATGGCATTCATTAAATATTTTTTTCGGTCATGACCCATAACGTTTGCTTAAATTTCCTTTGTGAAAACGACAGTGTTTGATTTTTTGAATCACCCATCTCATTGATACTCCGCCAAAATCTATATCACATCAATTGTTATGCGCAACAAAAACCGGCATCAGGTGATCTCGAATAATATTCTCAGCAAAACTGGCTTTTAACAGATTAGAAACTGCCGTTCTTCCATACGATCCGCAGACCAGCAAAACATTCTTTTTCTCTGCTGTCCAGGATGAGAAAAATTTTTTTGCATCAAAGTGTAATTTTGCGACTCCCAAACTTTCAAAATGCAGGCGTGCATATTCTTTTATTAATTCTGAGTCAGGTATTGCATCATCATCTTCCTCCTTTATGTAGACCAATTCGGTCGGCATCTCTGTTAACCGAGGCATGATGTTGCAAAATTGTTTTAATGCGAATAAACTTTCTTCTTTTCCATCATAAGCAATGATCACCCTGTCTATGGTTTTAAATGTCTCAGGAACCAATATTATCGGGCATTCTGCAATGCGCAGCGCTTCAGCCATGAAAGTATTTGGCTCTACATCTGAAATTTCTGATGCAAACATTTGTGCACTGACAATGGTTAAATCGGCAAACCGGGTTTCCCTGGCAAATAAATCAGCAAGCCACTCACTTTTTTCCTCGTGTATCGTAAAACGGATACCTGCTGCTTTGCAGCGATCTTTAAAGATTTCTTCACTCTTTTTAACCGACAGTTTTTCCTCTTCCTTCACCTTAATAAATGGCTCCGCAGAAGGATTATAACTTAATGCTATTAACTGCATAAAATCTATTGGATCAAAAAAAATCCCTTTAACGGAAATCGAATCATTTTCATTCAACATTTTTAAAAATTCAAATGAACCATTTGAGAAATTATTCCCATCACAGACAAAAATTACTTTTTTCATATTTGTTATTTTAAAAATTCAAAAAATCGGCTTGATAGCGTTATTTCGGTTTTAATTAACAATGTGCAATAAAAACTGGAAGGTTTGTTGTTTTCATAATAAGTTCTGCACTACTTTCTCTAAAAAACGACGAAAGCATATTTCTTCCATAAGCACCCATCACCAGCAAAACATTTCTCTTTTCTAAAAAATACTTAAAAAGCTCTGCTTCAGCATCCCCATTCAATACTTCGAAACCAATTTGTGTATAATATACCTTAAGCCAATCAGCTATCTTATGTTTATTTTTTATTATAAATTCATTATCCTTATTCACTTCCAGCAGATTTATTTTTCTGTTATTAAATTCAGGAAACAGGTAAGTAAATTGTTTTATGGCAAGAATTGATGAGTCACTTCCATCATAGGCAAAAACGATTTCGTCAATCCCTTCAAAGCTTTCGGGCGATACAATCACCGGACAACTTGCCTGAGACAAAATTGTTTTTACAAAAGTGGTTGGAGACCCTTGTATTTTTCTTTTGAAAGAAAGCGAAGGCTCGATGATTAATAAATCTGCAAAACGTGTTTCTTCAATTAGTTCACTGGCAGGGATGCCGCGGTCCCGGCTAATGCTCGGACAAACTCCTCTGTTTTCGCAAGCTTCTTTAAAAAGTTGGATATTTTGATCAGTTATTGCTTCCCGTTGATTTGCTGAAAGTTCTTCTTCGGATGAAGGATAACCTTCTGCTACTACTTCTTCTTCCAAAACATTTTCAAGAAAAATGCCGGTGAGTTTTGATTTGGTAAGATTTGATATAAATGTGGCAAGATCAAGAGAGTTTGTATGCACATTAAGTGCGTCGACTGCGAATAATATTTTTCTCATAAAACAATTTAATCAAAGCTATTTTTTTCAAGAAGAGAAATGCATGATGATCGTTAATGCGAAAAGTGATTGTCATCAACAATTTGATTTCTCAATGGTTACTGAGGCTGACTAAATTCAGGGGATTAACTGATGCCCATCATAAAATGATATTATTTCTATCGCTCTATTTAAATTCAGAAGAAACAGTTATGATATTCATTACCACTAAGCTGAATATTCCACATAAGTGCCTTCTGGGTAAACAAAACAAAACTTTGGTCTCAAAATATATTAACCGGGCTGCGAAGAAAAAAAAGCACATCTCATTGCCTGGTTCGGCGCTTCGGTAAATTCGTTGGCAGGTGTGCTTTTGCTTTGATAATGTCAGCAGTTTTATTAAACGGTGCCCAATCCGGGTTAATCATTGCGCCAATGACTTCACTCTATTTAAGAGTTTATAGATTGCGCTTCGATATCGTAAAATATTTAGCCCTGCCTTTTATGTTAGGGCATGTGACGATCTCGTTGTTTTTTATAAACGTATCTATATGCATAAAAAAAGATTCAATTTCTTTGAATCCCTTTTTATTCGAGTGTCAGCAAATAGGAATTTCAACTTATCAGGTGGTAATTATTCTTTACTAATGAAAAGGCTCCCTGTTCTAATTTCTCACGGTGTTGCGGATGTGCGATTTTTATAAGAGATGATACCCGCTCTTTCAAATTCTTTCCATATAAATTGGCAATGCCATATTCGGTTACAATGTAATGAACATGGGCTCTTGTAGTCACAACGCCAGCACCGGGCTTTAGAAAATTTACAATCTTACTCACTCCTTTCAAGGTAGTGGATGGCATCGCAATAATGGGTTTTCCCCCTTCTGATAGTGAGGCTCCACGCATAAAATCCATCTGTCCGCCAACTCCGGAATACATTTTATTTCCTATCGAATCCGCGCAAATCTGCCCGGTCAAATCCACTTCCACAGCGCTGTTTATTGCAGTCACTTTGGGGTTTTGCCTGATTACATGCGCGTCATTTACATAACCAATGTCAAGCATCTGAACCAGGGGGTTATCATGCACAAAAAGGTAAAGTTTTTTTGTGCCTAGTAAAAAACTCGAAACCAATTTATGCGGATGTTTCTTTTTCATCTCGCCCGTTATCACGCCCATTTCAATTAAATCGATCACTCCATCAGAAAACATTTCCGTATGAACGCCCAATTTTCGGTGATCTTTCAGCATCCTTAATACTGCGTTCGGAATATTACCAATACCCATCTGGAGCGTCGCCCCATCTTCAACAAGCGAAGCTACATTGGTTGCAATTTTTATCGTGGTGTCATCCAGTGAATCGGCCGCTATTTCAGGAATTGCATCGGTCACTTCAACCATTTTTTCAATTTTATTTACATGAATAAAACCATTGCCGTGTGTCCTCGGCATATTGGGATTTACCTGTGCGATAATATGTTTTGCCGTTTCAAGCACAGCAGGCGCAATATCAACCGAAACACCAAGTGAACAATAGCCATGCTCGTCAGGCGGGGAGACGTGTATCAGCGCATAATCAATTTCAATTGCCTTTTTTCTGAACAACGCAGGGATCTCGCTCAAGAAAACTGGGATGTACTGCGCTCTGCCCTCCTGAACAGCCTCGCGAAGGTTTGCACCAATAAAAAAGCAGTTCACGGCAAAAATACCTTCGTATTCAGGAGCCGCATAAGGCGCCTTCCCTTCTGTATGCATTTGGTAGATCGTCACACCAGATAATTCATGTCCGCGTGATGTTAGCGCATTAATTAATTGTTGCGGTGCTGCAGCTGCCGTTTGGATAAACACATTGCTGTCCGATTTGATGATACCCACCGCTTCTTCAATGGTTGAATACATGATCTTGTTTTTTTGGCCTTTTTTTGAACCAACACGCGCTATCCAGTGGTCAATATGACCTTCAAGGCTTTTTCTCTGGCTGCATTTCCGAATGTATCATAAGCGTTATTGATATCTGAAAGTTTAAAATGATGTGTAATCAGTTTTTTTGAATCTAATTTTTCTGATTGAATGGTTTTTAACAGCATGGGCGTCGTGACCGTATCAACCAGCCTGGTTGTAATGGTAATATTTTGGGACCACAAATTTTCCATATGCAGTTCGACGCTTTTTCCGTGTACTCCAATATTGGCAATTATTCCTCCTGGAGCAACAATCAATTCACACAATTCAAATGTTTCGGGAATACCAACAGCCTCTATTGCCGTATCGACACCTTCTCCATGGGTAATTTGTTTTACTTTTTCGGATGCATTTTCCTTACTGTTATTGATTACGTGAGTAGCTCCAAATTTCTTCGCCAGTTCGAGGCGGTTATCATCTGGATCGATCATAATAATTTCGGCAGGAGAATAAAATTGTGCGGTAAGTAAAGCTGCTAATCCTATCGGACCCGACCCGACAATGGCAACACTGTTTCCCGGTTGCACTTTTCCATTTAATACACCACATTCAAAACCGGTTGGCAAAATATCACTCAGCATAACTAAAGCTTCTTCATCAGATCCTGCCGGTATATGATACAGACTATTATCCGCATATGGTATGCGAACATATTCCGCCTGGGTTCCATCAATCAAATGCCCAAGTATCCATCCGCCGCTTTCGCAATGAGAATACATTCCTTTTTTACAATTTTCACATTTGCCACAGGAAGTAATGCATGAAATAATCACCCGGTCTCCCTTTTTAAAATTAGTGACTGCGTCCCCGATTTCCTCGATCACTCCTACCCCCTCATGCCCAAGAATTCTTCCATCAATCACTTCAGGTACATCTCCTTTTAAAATATGCAAATCGGTTCCACAAATTGTTGTCTTAATTATTTTTACAATTGCGTCAGTTGAATTTTGAATACCAGGTTTTGGTTTTTCTTCCCAGGATTTATTTCCCGAGCCATGATATACTAATGCTTTCATATAATTTATTTAGGGTGCAAATTACCCTTAGTATAGCCTGATGTTGATGACCATGATTACCCTTGCGGCTGATGTTAATCATGAAACACTGCGTCTCAATCATTCATATTTGATTTTATGGTTCAGGTCACCATACATTTTTTTGAGATCTACATATTATCTTATATTTGTCAACCATTTGGTTAAACTATATGATTAAACAAAGCATATCCGAAACAAAAATATTGACAGCAGCTAAGAAAGTTTTTTTAGAAAAGGGAATGGCGGGAGCGCGCATGCAGGATATTGCCGATGAGGCTGGTATTAACAAAGCCATGCTGCATTATTATTTCAGAAATAAGGAAAAGCTTTTTGATGTGATTTTTGAACAATCTTCAGAATTGTTCTTTCCTAAGATCACCGCCATAATTCAATCCGATATTTCTTTATTTGAAAAAATTGAAACCTTTTGTTCGGCATATATTGAGATGCTGTTGCAAAACCCTTACCTGCCTTTATTTATATTGAATGAAGCCAATAAACAACCAGAGCGGTTCAGGCGAAAATTCTGGAAAAACAGGGAACATCTTTTTGCCAAGTTTGCAAAAGATCTATCTGCGGAAATCACAAAAAGAAAA
Organism: Puia sp.; assembly: GCA_035308805.1. Taxonomy (GTDB): domain Bacteria; phylum Bacteroidota; class Bacteroidia; order Chitinophagales; family Chitinophagaceae; genus Puia. The sequence continues at coordinate 5,751 of DATGFZ010000414.1, forward strand.
ATCATCCGGATTAATTCCGCACACGTTTTTTTAAACATGATTTCCATGTGCATTTTTCCTTTTATTGCAAAACCGGTTTGGATGATGTCATCAGGGATGAAAGAAGAAGAATTCATCCGATTTATGGAAGAAAGAAAGAAGGTAGTACCGGCGTTTATTATTCAGTCCTTAAAGAAATAATTTATGATACGTTCAATTATTTTATTCAACCATCAAGCTGCAGTAATCTGGTTTCTAATATTGTTTTTTCCACCTTTACCTTCTTTTTCCCAGCAACAATCGTATTTGACTATTAACAAAGCTTATCAGCTGGCGAAACAAAATTATCCCCAAATAAAACAGCAAGAGTTGATAAAAAAAACACGAGAATATTCATTTTCAAATGCAGCCAAAGGATATTTGCCGGCCCTAACAATAAATGGTCAGGGCACTTACCAATCGGATGTTACCAATTTTCCTTTTAAAATTCCGGTTCCAGGGTTTACGCTGCCAACATACAGTAAAGATCAATATAAAATTTACGGAGAAATTGATCAAACAATCTACGATGGTGGTCTGATAAAAAATCAAAAACAGGCAGCAGTTATAAATGAAATGCTTGAACACCAAGATCTTGAAGTGGAATTATATGCGTTGTACGATAGGGTAAATCAATTGTACTTTGGCGCACTGCTGGTTGATGAACAATTAAAACAAAACGATCTGCTCAGGAAAGATATTCAAAACGGTCTTGACAAGGTGAAAGCGCAGGTGGCGAACGGTGTGGCATACAGAAGTAGTGCTGACGAGCTCTCCGCTCAATTGTTGCAAGCAGAACAATCGCGCGTTGAACTTCAGTCCGTCCGAAAAGCATACCTTGACATGCTCGGCTTATTCGTAAATATTTCTTTTGATACAACTATAACACTCGTAAAACCTCCCGTTCCTTTGACTACCGATTCAATAAGCAGACCAGAGATTACCTGGTATGCTTATCAAAAATTAAATTACGACCTGCAGGAAAAAATGCTGGATGTACAACTCAGACCTAAATTCGGTTTTTTTGTCCAGGGAGGATATGCACGACCCGGCTTAAATTTTCTAAACAATAATTTTCAATGGTATTATATCGGCGGAATAAGACTTAATTGGAACCTGGGAAGTTTATACACATTTAAAAATCAACGGCAAATACTTGAAATCAGCCGACAAACCATCGATATTCAAAAGGAAACTTTTTTATTCAACACGCACATCACGCAAAAACAGCAAACAGCGGATATTGTAAAATATGCCGAGCTGATAAAAAAAGATGATGCCATAATTTCTCTACGCACATCCGTTAAAAATGCAGCAAGCGCACAACTGGAAAATGGAGTGTTAAGTGCGCACGATTATATTACGCAGGTTGATGCGGAAGACCAAGCAAGACAAAATCTCATATTACACGAGGTACAATTACTACAATCCCAATATAATTATCAGAATACAACAGGAAATATAAAAACTAAGTAATTCATCACTGCCAAACTATATACCATGAAACTTAATATATGCATTTACCTTAGTTTAATAACAACAATTTTTGCAAGCTGTAAAAGCGATCAAACTACTGATGCAGAAGGAACATTTGAAGCGGATGAAGTGATCGTCTCTTCCGAAGTAAGCGGCAGGATTTTGAAAATGGATCTGCAGGAAGGGTCTGCCCTTGCCAAAGGTAGTATTGCGGCAGTTATAGATTCCACCCAGCTTGTTTTACAAAAGGAACAGGTGGAAGCAAACATCAGTACATTGAAACAAAAAACATTAGACGTTAAGCCACAAATAAAATTGTTGCAGGACCAGATCTCTGTTCAAAAAGCTCAGTTAGATAATGCGTTCTATGAAAAAGCAAGAACAGAAAGATTGATCAAAGCTGATGCAGCTACCACAAAACAATTGGATGACATCAACAATCAAATTGATGTTTTACAAAAACAAATTTTAGTAAATGAACAACAGATAAAGGTGCAGAAAACATCTACCGGAACGCAAAACAGCACCGTACTAAGCGAAAACAAACCTTTGAAGAAATCTGTTGCACAAATTCAGGACCAGGTAAACAAAACAAATGTCATAAACCCCATCAGCGGCACAGTGCTGACCAAATACGCTATGGCTGGAGAAATAACTTCGCCTGGAAAAGCATTGTATAAAATCGCGGATCTTTCAATCATCACTTTAAGGGCGTATATAACCGGAACACAACTGGCGCAGGTAAAATTAGATCAACAAGTAACCGTGCTGGTTGACAGCAATGCAAAAAATTACAGGACATATTCCGGGGTGATAACGATGATCTCTGATAAAGCAGAGTTCACTCCAAAAACAATTCAAACCAAAGATGAGCGTGCAAACCTAGTTTACGCAATTAAAATTCATGTAAAAAATGATGGTTATTTAAAGATCGGAATGTACGGCGAAGTAACATTCAATTAAGAATATGGGATCTGTAATTGTTGAAAATATTATCAAAACCTACCACGCGAAAAAAACTGTGGTCGACGCATTAAAAGGAATTTCTTTTTCTGTGGAGAAAGGAGAAATATTTGGGATCATCGGTCCTGATGGAGCCGGCAAAACATCACTATTCAGAATTCTTACCACGCTGCTGGTAGCCGATTCCGGAAAAGCTTCCGTAGATGGTTTTGATGTGGTCAAAGATTATAAACAGATCCGCAATCGTGTAGGGTATATGCCCGGAAAATTTTCCTTATACCAGGATTTATCAGTTGAAGAAAACCTGGAATTCTTTGCTACCATCTTCAATACATCCATTAAGCAGAATTACAATTTGATAAAAGATATTTATCAGCAAATTGAACCGTTTAAAAAAAGAAGAGCCGGACAATTATCAGGAGGTATGAAACAGAAACTGGCTTTAAGTTGTGCCTTGATACACAAACCATCGGTTTTGTTCCTGGATGAACCGACAACGGGTGTTGATGCTGTTTCGCGAAAAGAATTTTGGGAAATGTTGCATCGACTCAAAGAAGACGGCATAACCATACTGGTTTCCACTCCATATATGGATGAAGCAAGTCTATGCGACCAGGTTGCACTCATACAAAAAGGAGAAATTCTCTCCATCAATACACCTGGAGGAATTACGCAGGGATTTAAAAAACCATTATGGGCCGTTAAAGCTAATGAAATGTATCCATTGATGAAGGCAATTAAAAATGATCCTTTAGTGGAGAGCTGTTATCCGTTCGGACAATTTCATCATGTCGTTTTTAAGAATCCTGCAAACGACAGGGACAGAATCGAAGAGATTATCCGAAACGAGCATTTTACACAGGCAGAAATTCATTCGATCGAACCCAATATTGAAGATTGTTTTATGAAATTGATGAAAGAATAAGAAACTTATAGCACAAATCATTTCAAGCAGACTGATCTCATGCAAAACGAAAAAGTAATCACCGCGGGAAAGCTGACAAAGAAGTTTGGACAATTTGTTGCTGTTGATCAAATATCTTTTGACGTGACCAAAGGCGAGATTTTTGGATTTCTTGGCGCGAATGGCGCAGGCAAGACAACTGCGATGCGGATGTTATGCGGACTTTCTTTGCCAACTTCAGGGACGGCTACTGTAGCAGGTTTTGACGTGTATAAAGAAAATGAAAGGATCAAAAAAAATATCGGTTACATGAGCCAGAAATTTTCCTTGTATGAAGATCTGACCATTCGTGAGAACATTCGTTTTTTTGCAGGAATTTATGGATTGTCGGATCAGCGCATCAAAGAAAAAACAGATTTGCTGATGAAGCAATTAAATCTTGAGGGAAAAGAAAAAACTTTGGTCCGATCATTACCGCTTGGATGGAAACAGAAACTTGCTTTTTCAATTGCTATCGTGCATGACCCTGCAATCGTCTTTTTGGATGAGCCGACAGGTGGCGTTGATCCTATTACACGAAGAGAATTCTGGACATTGATCTATGAAGCCTCTTCAAAAGGAATTACTGTTTTTGTTACAACTCATTATATGGATGAGGCTGAATATTGCAACCGTGTTTCGATAATGGTAGACGGAAGAATCGATGCACTTGACTCGCCGGCAAACCTGATGAAAACTTTTTCAGCGCAATCTATGGACGGAGTGTTTTTGCAGCTAGCGAGAAAAGCAATAAGGGGTGAATGATTGAAAGTTGATTGGGCGAATGGTTGAAATGGTTAATAAACAAATGCTGAACACAATGGAACAGTTTTTAATTTTTGTAAAAAAAGAATGTCTTCATATTTGGAGAGACAGGCGCACGCTTTTCATTCTTATCTGGATGCCGGTTGTGCAGATTGTGCTTTACGGTTTTGCGCTAACCAATGAAGTCAAGAATTCAAAGATCGCCATTTTTGACCAGTCAAAAGATGAAGCAACGACGGCAATTTCAGATGAAATCGCCGCCAGCAGATATTTTGAACTCGTAAGAAATGTTTATTCATACAAAGACATTGAAGCAACTTTCAAGCAGGGTAAAATCAGGATCGCATTAATTTTTCCGCGTGGCTTTCGTTATGATCTTTTGCATACCAATCATGCTCAAATACAATTGATCGCCGACGCATCAGATCCGAATACAGCAAACACGCTGACCAACTATGCAACAGCGATCATTAATGACTATTCGCAATCCATTAACGATAATCAGCAACTTCCTTATACGATAAAAACGCAGTTAAGGATGTTATATAATCCCGAATTAAAAGGAGCATACAACTTTGTTCCGGGCGTAATGGCGCTTGTGTTGATGCTTGTTTGCGCAATGATGACATCCATTGCTATTGTGCGAGAAAAAGAAATGGGAACTATGGAAGTGATCCTTGTTTCACCGTTGAGGCCATTTCTGATAATCATCGCAAAAACGATTCCATATCTTTTAGTGTCAGTGCTGAATATTGCCTGCATATT
>DATGFZ010000415.1:0-1571 GCA_035308805.1 Puia sp.
TTTTGTACTGCTTTATCATAAGTAAAATGTAAGTTGTACCTGCCAATTGAGTTTTTTACATTTTTGTTTCCACTACCCCGACCTGAAAAAATAAAAGGATTGTCCGGATTATAATTTACCACCTTGCATCCCTTAACTTTCAATTTGTCAATCGTTTCAGGGAAGATTTCCATCCCTTTAAAAATACAGATTACATCTGGTTTATATTGATGTGCTTTTTCTACAAGCAATTTGTTTATTTTGTTATAAATGAAAGAAACCCCCAACCTGAAAACTATTTTATTGAACGCGCTTTTTTTATAATAGTCATAAAACAAATTCTGTGCAGCAAAAAGCTCAGTATCAATTCCAAGCTCCGCTAAATATTTCAAATAAATCCTTTCAATCGACCATACCTGGTCTGAACCAACAATTAATATTTTCCCGGGAAACAATTTTTAAGATTATTGTAATGCTGCAACCAGATTGTCTGTTATTTTACTTATCGAATAATTTTCAATTATTTTTTTTGATCTTTTCCCTGCAGAAATTAAAAAACTGTCATTCTCCAGTACATCAGCCAGTAATTGTGAAAGCTGTTTAATATTGCCTTCATCAAATGTGTAACCATTATTTCCTTCATCGACGAGATCACCAGAACAGCCGCAGATCCTTGAAATAAGGACGGGCTTTTCAAAATTCATAATTTCATTTACTGAAAGCCCCCACGTTTCACCCAAACCGGAACACATGACAAACACATCCGCTATTTCGTAATATTGGGAAATGGCTGATTGGTTAATAAAGCCCGTTAAGTAAACCTCGGATAATGACATTTGTTCAATATAATCTTCCATCTTTTTTCTCAATTCACCGTCACCGACCATTACCAGCGAATATTTATCCCTCTCCAGCAATGAAAAAGCCTGCAGCAAATCAAGCGGCCTTTTTTTCTCTATGAATTTTCCTGAAAAAAGTATTATTTTTCTCTCCATGGATAACCCCAGGTCAGTTTTTAGCTGAATGTGACTATTCTTCAAGTTATCGTGTTGCATTTCAAAAAAATTATTATCAACAGCATAAGGCGTATAGATAAGTCTGGCAGAAGAAACTCCATAGTATTGAAAAAATAATTTATTCTCTTTGCCTATATAAAGAAATTTGTGAATAAAAAACCTGAAAAGAAAGTGTTTTAAAAATATCTTCTTGACAAAAATTGTTTTTTTTGATTTCTGTAATTCCTGGTTCAATGGATTTTCCGCCCGAAGCCATACTTTTTTTCCGAACAACTTTGCAAACAAAATAGTCATAACATTTGAGCTGTACGACCATCCATTAACAATTATGAAGGTGGCCTTTTCCTTCCAAAGTATTTTTATAACGCCAGGGTTAAACACATCAAACAAATTATTGTCTAAACTTTTTCCCCTTGAGTAATTTTTTAAGAAAAAATATTCATATCCTTCAACTAACGGCGTGTCCCATTTTACTTCCTGACTAAATCCTTTATCGATTGTCCCTGTTATACTAGCGTCAGAGAAATAATAAACCATCAAATCAGTTTTCTTGGCAAGTTCTTTTAACAAAGGAGA
>DATGFZ010000416.1:0-3452 GCA_035308805.1 Puia sp.
AAAATCTTTCGGTTTGAAATCTGCGCAAGCCATGCGAATATCAATGCTTAATAGTCTTCCATTGTATGCATGGCGCAATCCTTTTACCCAATTGATGCCCAGGGTCTCAGCCAGGATTTGTTTGAACAGATACAATTTCAGGAAAAGATTCCGATCAACCTCCAGCTGTGCAATGCATTCAAGGATCATGCTGCAAACAATGACAAACAGAACCCGGCAAATACCAATGAATATAAGCGTAGCTACGCTGACAATAGAAAAGAAATTCATTTGAAAAAGATTTTAAGGGTTTGTAGGTACCAGAGGATCAAGACGTTTTTACACATGATATTTCAGATTATAAATATTGTTTTTATTTTGTTTGGAAAATTTTCTGTGAAGCCTGAAAAGTATTTATTTTCAACATCTAAGGATAAAATCCTTTTTTAGATAAGAGGAAACTTTTATTTCAGGTACTCACATTCTGAGCCCTGCTTCAGCACAAAAAACAAAATAAACCTCAATAAAGGCGGCAAAGCGAGGACAACCCACAAAAAGAAATCGCAATTAATGATGAATTTGCCTTAAAGGTTATTTTAATGTCAGAGATTTTCGGTTAAGTGAAGGAGATGCTAAATTTGCTTTCGCTCTTGCGCAGTTTTTTACATACATGAAAAGGGCTCTGTACTTGAAATGATAAGGTTCTATAATAAAATGCGAATTCGCCTCTGGCTTAGAGATATGCCAGTATCCAGCCATCCGGCTAAATTCCTAACTTTCTTTTCAATTGTTTCAAAATTAAGTTTTGAAGAAATTCTTATTTGAAAAGATTTGGAATCAGGGAATGTTAAAAAAACATTCTTAAGAACAAATTCTGGAGTCTTTTCATGATAAGCCTTCACCGGGTCAATTGTATCTACTATTCCTAAAAGGAACAATAGAGGTGCTTCGTCAAAAGTAATTTGGCTTCTTCCAATCATTTTTCCTAGCCCATTTAATCTATATTCAGAAAATTTATCTTCCTTGGGGAACCACATGTTATGCAGAGCAATGGTAGCGCAGGCATAGGAATATTCTTTATCTAAGGCATTCTCCCAAAATAAATTTGTTTGCCTCATTTGCTTTTTCTCAATTCTGTTTTCAACCAGCTTATCAAAAAGTGCGATCCCAGCGTAAATTCCATGATCGAGTTTATTAGATGTATGCCGATATCTGAAATAGGCGTCGCACAATTCGAACAGGTCTTGTGGAATATGACTAATCTTTTGAAGCAAAAGATCATGTTTTATATGTAGTTTTTTTTTAAAAGTTTCGGTGTCGGGGAATTTTTTGAATTCTTCAGTTTCAGTTTCAAGATAAAATGCGAAATCGTGAGCAAGACAGGAAATAAACCAGATAAACGGGAAAAAAGCATAAAGATGATTTACATCATCACTATAAAATGTTTTCTCTTTTAGGATTGTTTTTTGGTGAATAATAATTCCAAGAAAAAAAATAGATATAGTGTGATCTGCTCTATTAACACCATAGTTATTTAAACTGAGTTGAGTAAAAACGGGTAATTTACCCCCGGTCTTAAAATATTGCTCCATAAATTGAGTGGAAGTATTTTCTGTAACAAAAGGCTTCCTAATTATTTTTGATTGGCGCAAACCATCATAATAATTCCAATTTTTTTCTGGTAGTCTCGATATGTAGAAAAACAAACTTGGCATATTTGCCAATTTATTTAATTTTCCTCAAAGTTTATAAACTGCAAAGAAGAGAAACAATGATATAGGCCCAACGATAGAGCCTTGCTTCGATAAATTGCCAGATACAATTTCATAATGACTTCTGCAAAAATTGAATTTGGTTTACGATTCCTGAGATCGGTAGATTAATTAAGCGCCTAATCTGGTTTGCTTTTTACTTGTTTAAATCCTTTTTTTCGAAGTTCTTCATCATCTCTGGCTGATATCTTTTGTATAGTTTGGACAATCCTCTTTCAAACCACTAAGGTAATTTCCCATGATGCAAAGCAAAATCGATTTCGCCTTTCCTAAAAACAGCTAATATTTTGTGTCTGTCACTTGCAGACGTATCAACAATTTGTAATTCATTGATTTCTTTAAATCGTTTATTTAATTGATTTAAATTTCCATAATAATTTCTTTCAATTTCATAAGGAGGTACATTGTGACCTCCATGTTTGGCGCGAGGTCTTGGGGCCCAACCATACAATTTTTTATTAGGCGATCAGAAAAGGAGGATATCCTCTAGTTTTTGGGAAATGGCTTGCGGGGGATATCTGAAAAAAATATTTTCCCAGGATTACCGTTAAAGGAGGAGTCTAAATCCCCTGAAAATTTTCGATATGAGCGTAATAATATTCTCAATCATCTTAGGTGCTATAGTATATTATCTCTGTACCATCATTCCGTCCTGGTTCAGGCGAGGCTATAATACCAACAGCGTTTCTATTCAAGCTCAAGAAAAACGGAGAGAATCCAAATTAATCAACACACCGGCGCGAAAAAAAGAAGAAGAAAAGGGATATGATTTTGAGAAATTCATTGTCAGCAGATTCCAACCCGAATATTTCAACATTCTCCAATGGCGCAGCGATAAATTCGTGGATGGCCGTTATCCATTGTCGAATCTGGGCCCTGACCTCGTGTTTGAATACCGAAGCAGGTCCAGAACTGTCCGTTTTGCAGTCGAGTGCAAATGGCGGTCAAGGTTCAACAACGGTTTTATAAAATGGGCTAAAGATCACCAGCCAAGAAACTACCAGGATTTTCAACATAAAGAAAATATCCCTGTATTCGTTATGCTCGGCGTCGGTAACCAACCTTCTCTTCCAGCAGAATTATACATCATTCCCCTTCAGGATATACCTCTTAACAGGACAGTTCTTCATTTTGATTTTCTGAAGCATTACAAAAGATATCACGTTGACAAAAGGTTTTTCCTCAATAGCGAGAGGATGACAATAGATTGAATTTGGATTTGAATAGCTAACTGAAAATCCATTTTTACCACCCACTCTGTTTATTTTTTGCCTGAGTCCGGAATTGTTTTTAAATATTCCAATTGGGAAGGAGGGTCAGCATAGGTCAAGTGGAGACTGTGTTCCGACGCTCGATTGCCCATTTAATACATAGCTTTGTCACTTTTCCCCGTACGATTACATCCAGGATAAAAAGAATCGTTTAAAATTATAATCATGGAAAAAACCCTGATCACTGAATTCATTAAAAATAAAGATGTTCAATTAATTATTGACTCACCTGATTTCTATTTTCAGAAAGGCCAGGATGTTTTCAAGAGGTGGCTGGAAATAGATGTTCCCGATCATTTAAAAAACACGCTAATTGGCCTTAGTAAAAACTATGACGGAATTCAGCAGGAGGCATCAACTAATCAGGAAGTCAAACAGATTCTTGACCTGATTTTTGAAATCATTTCTTATTGTGATTCAAAGGCAAAAA